>RGVM01000320.1 GCA_010027295.1 Chitinophagia bacterium | reverse complement strand
ACCGCTGGGAGTCGTTTTGACGCCGGGCTTCTTGGCATTTTCGGCGAGGAAGCCGTTGCAGGCTTCGATGTTGGGCTGGATCTTGCGGCGGCTGAGCTGCTGGAGTTGACCGCGGATGACCATGTCGGCCTGTTCGGGCGTTAGGATGGTCTGTCCCTTCAGCACATCGGAGAAGCCGCGACCGAGGGCGGCGCTGTTGATCTGCACGAGTCCCTGCTGCTTGAAGAAGTTGCCGTCGAGCATGCCGATGGCGTAGCTGAGGCTGTCCATGGTCGACTTCAGGGCGAGGGGTGGTGTGGCCGGCTTGGCGACAGGCTTGGTGGGCGTCTTGGGCTTGGCCGGGGTGGCGGGCTTCTGGGCGGCCGCAGTCAGCAGGCAGCAGGAGAGGACGGTGGTGGCAAGGATTCTCATCATGATATGTGTCTGGACGGGGTTGGGTTTGTCCCGTGCGGGGCTAAGGTACGTCACCGGTGCGGAATGGGGAGGGGACTGTCAGTCCTCGCGCATCTCGTGGCCCGTGAGGTGGATGAAGACGTCCTCCAGGCTGGCCGCCTTGACGGCCTGCTGGCGAACGAAGCCCCTGTCGATAAGGGCGTCGATCATGGCGGCGGGCGGGTCGATGGCGATGATGCGGCCCTCGTCCATGATGGCCACGCGGTCGCAGAGCATCTCGGCCTCGTCCATGTAGTGTGTCGTGAGGATGATGGTCGTACCCTTCTCGCGGATCCGGCGGATGAGTTCCCAGAGGTTGCGGCGGGCCTGCGGGTCGAGGCCGGTGGTGGGCTCGTCGAGGAAGATGATGCGCGGCCGGTTGATGAGGGTGGTGGCGATGGAGAAGCGCTGTTTCTGACCACCGCTGAGCGACTTGTAGCGGCTCTTCGCCTTGTCCTCGAGGTTCACGAGGCGCAGCAGTTCCATCGGGTCGGCCGTCTCGTTGTACAGCCCGTTGAAGAGGTGGATGAGTTCGACGAGCGAGAGGCCCGGGTAGAAGCCCGATGCCTGGAGCTGCACGCCGATGATGGACTTGATACGAGCGGCGTCGGTGTCCACGGAGAGCCCGTCGATGAGCACTTCGCCCGATGTCTTCTCCCGCAGCGTCTCCATGATTTCGAGCGTGGTGGACTTCCCGGCCCCGTTGGGCCCGAGCAAGCCGAAGATCTCGCCTTCACGCACCTCGAAGCTGATGCCCTTGACGGCCTCGAAATCGCCATAGCGCCTGACGAGGTTGCTGACGCGGATGATGGGTCTCTCCATGAGTGGTGTGATGTCGTCAGTCGATCGGATGCGCCGCCAGGCATTCCTCGAGCTCGTCCATCATGCCGCTGCTGCCGATGAAGAGCGGGGTGCGCTGGTGCAGCCCCGTCGGCTCGATGTCGAGGATGCGCCTACTGCCGTCGGTGGCCCTGCCGCCCGCCACTTCCATGATGAAGGCGAAAGGGTTGCATTCGTACATGAGCCGCAGCTTGCCGCCGGGCTTGTCGGTGGTGCCGGGATACATGAAGATGCCGCCTTTCACCAGGTTCCGGTGGAGGTCGGACACCATGCTGCCGATGTAACGCTGGGTGTACGGACCGCCGTCCTCCTTCTCCTTTCGCTGGCAGCGCTGGATATAGGCCTGCACCCCCGGGGCGTATCGAAAGAAATTGCCGTGGTTGACGGAATAGATGCGCCCCTGCCCCGGGCACCGGATGTCGGGATGGCTGAGGGTGAACTCTCCGATGGAAGGGTCGAGCGTGAAGCCGTTGACGCCTCGACGGGTCGCATAGACCAACATCGTGGAGGAGCCGTATACAACGTATCCGGCTGCGACCTGACGGACGCCGGGCTGCAGGAAGTCGGCGCGCGTGACGGGGCCGCCGACCGGCGAGACGCGCCTGTAGACGGCGAAGATGGTGCCGATAGAGACGTTGACGTCGATGTTGCCGCTGCCGTCGAGCGGATCGAACATCACGACATACTTCGACTGGTTGCTGACGCTGTCGTCGAAGGCGATGTAGTCGTCGATCTCCTCGCTGCCGATGCCGGCACAGCTGATGCCGTGGCGGAGGACACCCTCGAACTGCTGATTGGCGTAGACGTCGAGCTTCTTCACGTCCTCTCCCTGGACATTGACGAGGTCGGCATCGCCGAGGATGTCGACCAGTCCGGCCTTGTTTACCTCGACATTGACACGCTTCGCCGCCAGTCCGATGTCGCGGAGAAGATTTGAAAGCTCGCCGGTCGCATGCGGGAACTGTCGCAGCTGCTGGATCGTGAACTCGTCGAGCGTCCTGACATTGCGGTTCATCATGGTGTCATGGCTTGCCGTCCAAAGGTAGTCGAATGCCGGGGCAAATGGAAGATGGCAATGCCCTCCCCAGCCATGATGGGCAAAATAGCTTAAAGGAACGGATGCGCGCTCTGGAACGGCCTTCCGAACCATCACATCACGACATACTCCCCAGAGGGCGTGACGGCCACCACGGGGAGCCTGCGGGTGGACTCGAACACCTCGTAAGCCCTTTTCAGCCGTTGTTCGAAGGGGCGGATGGAAGGGTTCTCCCGCATGACGCCCTCGAGGAACTCCACGCTCTTGTGCACGTTGTAGCGGATGGGGTAGATATGCACGGGAATATAGTCCTGACCTGCGTTCTGGGCATGCAGGGCCAGGATGTAGAGCTCCTCTATCTGCTGGTCGTTGATGGGAATGCAACCCGTCGTGACACAGCTGCCGTGGATATAAATCTCCCCACCCGGCTGCAGGGAGTCGGAGAGGATGCGGTCCGACGCGTTGGGGTAATTGAGGCCCAACGAGAGGTGGTAGTTGCTGTTGTGCCTGAAGTCGTTGATGAAGTAGAATCCCTCCGGCACCTGATAGTCACCCTCCATGCGCTTCGGGCCGAGGGTTCCCGCGAGGGCGCATACTTTGAATGACTTGAAGAGGCGATATGGTTGCGAGGCGTCGTTCCGGACCCAGACCTCCATCTCGCTGTCATACTTGAAGGAACGGATGAAGATGTTCTTAGCCGGCCACTCCAGTCCCCTCGCCTGGAACTGTCCGCGCAGGGTGTCCTCCTTCCGGCGGAACACGTCGGAGACTTTGCCGAACGACTTCTGGTAGTCGAGGAACGAGTTCTGGGAACGGGCGGCCTGCAGGACGAAGGCCAGCGCCAACAGGGCCGACAGCGTTTTATAAGTGCGCCGGTTTCTCACAGTGATGGTATTGGATGGGTGGATGGCATGCGCGAGTAGGAGGATATATCCTCTGCAAATTAAAAAAAACTGATATACAAATACGATTTGGTCAGAGGTTCCCCCGGCTCTCCTGCTCCCTTTCCAGTGCCTCGAAGAGGGCCTTGAAGTTGCCCTTGCCGAAGCTCCGGGCGCCCTTTCGCTGGATAATCTCGTAGAAGAGCGTGGGTCTGTCCTCGACGGGCCTGCTGAAGATCTGCAGCAGGTAGCCCTCCTCGTCGCGGTCCACCAGGATGCCGAGTTCACGGAGCGGTCCGAGGTCCTCGTCGATGGTGCCGACCCTGTCGAGCAGTTCGTCGTAGTAGGTGTCGGGCACGCGCAGGAACTCCAGTCCCCGGCTGCGCAGGGACCTGACGGTGGATACGATGTCAAGGGTGGCCATGGCCACGTGCTGCACACCCTCGCCGTCGTAGAAGTCGAGGTATTCCTCCACCTGCGACTTCTTCTTGCCTTCAGCGGGCTCGTTGATGGGGAATTTCACGTAACCGTTGCCGTTGCTCATGACCTTGCTCATGAGGGCCGAGTATTCGGTGGAGATGTCCTTGTCGTCGAAGGTGAGGATGTTGCGGAAGCCCATGACGTCTCCGTAGAAGCGCACCCACTTGTCCATCATCCCCCATCCCACGTTGCCGACGCAGTGGTCCACGTGCAGGAGACCCGTCTCGGCGGC
>RGVM01000319.1 GCA_010027295.1 Chitinophagia bacterium | reverse complement strand
AAGGAGGTCGTCCTGGGATCCCAGACGACCTTTGCCGTGAAGCTCGTCAGTGAGGCCAAGGCCCTGGACGACGTCGTCGTCGTAGCCTATGGCACCGCCCGTCGCGAGACCTTCACCGGTTCGGCAGCCAAGATCTCCGCCAAGGATATCCAGAACCGTCCGTTGACGAACATCGGCACGGCGCTGATCGGTTCGGCCCCCGGCGTGGCAGCCGTCACCGCCAACGGCCAGCCCGGCTCGGCACCTGCCATCCGGATCCGCGGCTTCGGCTCAGTCGGCGCATCGAACGAGCCTCTCTATGTGGTCGACGGCGTGCCCTTCACGGCCGCCCTCAGCAACATCAACATGGACGACGTGGAAAGCGTGTCGATCCTGAAGGATGCCGCCACCACCTCCCTCTACGGCTCCCGTGCCGCCAACGGCGTGGTGATGATCACCACCAAAAAGGGCCGCAAGGGCAAGGGTTCGGTAAACGTCAAAGTGAATACGTCCCTGACCTCCCGCGCCATACCCGACTACGACCGGGTGGACGCCTATGAATACTATCCCCTGATGTGGGAGGCCTACCGCAACAGCCTGGCCTACCGCGCCACCACCCCCGTACCCCTGGCCCAGGCCAGCAGCATCGCCTCCGGACAGGTGGCAGGACAGAGCAGCATCGTCGACCTGCTGGCCTACAACCCCTTCAACGTGGCGCGTAACGCCGTGATGAACGTGGACGGCACCCTGAACCCCTCCGCGAAACTCATCTACGACCCCTCCGACCTCGACTGGTTCAGCCCCGTCTCCCGCACCGGCATCCGCAACGAATACAGCCTCAGCTTCAGCGGCGGCAGTGACCGGACCGACCATTTCGTCTCCTTCAGCTACCTCAAGGAGAACGGCTACATCACCCGCTCCGACCTCGAGCGCTTCAACGCCCGCGTGAACATCAACTCCCAGGTGACCGACTGGATGAAAGTGGGCATGAACCTGGGCTTCACCAAGAGCGGTGGCAACTTCGCATCCACCGACGGCAGCAACTCCATCGTCAACCCGTTCTTCTTCGCCGCGCGCATGGGACCCATCTTCCCCTACTATGCCTATGACCCCGCCAACCCCGGCAAGTACCTGCTCGATGCCAACGGCAACAAGCAGTGGGATTTCGGCAACTCCACCATCGCCGGCCTCCCCGCCCGCCCCGCAGGCGCCTACGGCGGACGTCATACCATCGCCGAGAACCAGCTCAGCCGCGAGTTCTTCAACCGCAACGTGTTCAACGGTCGCGGATATGCGGAGTTCAAGCTGATGGACGGCCTCAAGGTGACGACCAACCTCGCGTCGGACTTCACCAACCGCTACGACCTCAACTACCAGAACAACATCATCGGTGACGGTGCCCCCTCGGGTCGTTCGTCGAAGGACTACCAGACCCTGCTCGGTCTCACCTTCAACCAGCTTGTGAACTACAGCAAGTCGGTCAAGAACCACAGTTTCGAAGCACTCGCCGGCCATGAGAACTACTTCCTCACCGAGGACTACCTCAGCGGCCAGCGCCAGAACCAGGTGGCGGAAGGCAACTACGAGCTCGCCAACTTCACCACCACCACCAACGTCTCTTCGCAGACCGACAACATCCGCATCGAGAGCTACTTCGCCAAACTGAACTACGACTACCTCGGCAAGTACTTTGTGTCCCTCAGCGCCCGTACCGACGGCAACAGCCGCTTCGACGACAAGGTCCGCTGGGGACGCTTCTGGAGCGCTAGCGCCGCCTGGGTGCTCTCCAAGGAGGACTTCCTCTCGCGCGTCAAGTTCATCAACTTCCTCAAGCTCCGCAGCTCCTACGGCACCACCGGCAACGACGCGGGCATCGGCTACTATCCCTACCAGACCCTCTACACGATCGGACGCAACAATGCGCTGAACCCCGGCGTGCTGCAGAACACCTCGCCCGGCAACGACTCGCTCACCTGGGAGTCCAACGAGCAGTTCGACCTGGGCGTCGACTTCACCGTCTGGAACAACCGGGTCAACGGCTCCGTGGAAGTCTTCAACCGCGTGTCCGACAACCTGCTGTTCAGCGTGCCCCTGCCGGTCTCCAGCGGATTCGCCTCCGTGACCCGCAACGTGGGTAGCATGTACAACCGCGGCATCGAGATCCAGGTCAACGCCGACGTGGTCCGGATGAAGGACTTCACCTGGAACATAGGCGTCATGGCCACCAAGTTCCGCAACGAGATCACCAAGCTCCCGCAGAAGGAGATCATCACGGGCACCAAGAAGCTGATGGTCGGGCAGTCCATCCAGGACTACTGGCTGCGCACCTGGTACGGCGTTGACGCCACCAACGGCGCCGCCCTCTACAAGGCCATCCCCGGCTCCGCGGGTGCCGTCGTGAACCCCAAGGGCGACACGGTGACCACCAACCCCAACAACGCCAAGTTCGAATACAACGGCACGGCCATCCCCAGCTGGTACGGAGCCTTCAACACCTCCTTCCGCTACAAGGGCTTCACGCTCTCCGCCCTCGCCAACTGGGGCCTCGGTGGTCTCACCTATGACGACACCTACGCCGCCTACATGCACTCCGGCACCTACGGTGCGTCCCTCCACAAGGACATGCTGATGCGCTGGCGCAATCCCGGTGACATCACCAACATCCCGCGGATGGACAATGCGCAGACCTCCTTCTTCGGCGCCACCAGCTCCCGCTGGCTGACGGATGCGAGCTACCTGAACCTGCAGAACGTGACGCTGTCGTACGACTACCGCGCCGGCTCCCGGAACCGCCTGCCCTTCAGCTCCGGCCGTATCTTCTTCTCCGTGGAGAACGTGAAGATGTTCACCAAGCGCAGCGGCATGAACCCCATGCAAGCCTTCTCGGGTGTGACGTCCGTCGGCTACATCCCGGCACGCGTGACGAACATCGGCATCAGCGTCAACTTCTAACCGTCAAACATTCATGAACATGAATACCAGGATATACGCCATAGCGATCGGGATGGCATCGGTCCTCACGATGGGCTCCTGCAAGAAGGAGTACCTCGAGACTCGTCCCACCACGGCCATCGACGCCAGCTCCGTGCTCACCAGCGTCGCCAACGCCACCGCCGCCATCAACGGCATCCACCGCTCGATGTACATGCGCTGGAACGACCAGGGCACGTTCGGCATGGGTACCATCATGATCTACAACGAGTGCCTGGGCGAGGACTACGTGATGTCCGGCCAGTCGAACGGCTGGTTCATCAGCTTCTACCGCTGGCTCGACCACCGCAATGCCAACGGCAACGCCTACTTCCCCTACCAGTTCTTCTACCGCATCATCGCCAACGCCAACGTGCTGATCGACGGCATCGACAAGACGCCCGGACTGCAGGTGGAGAAGGATGCCATCAAGGGCCAGGCCCTGGCCTACCGGGCGTTCTCCTATTTCAACCTCGTGCAGCTCTACGGCAAGCGCTTCGAGCGCGGTGCGGCCAACAGCGACCTCGGTGTCCCCCTGGTGCTGAAGCCCACCACCGAGGCCCTGCCGCGCGCCACCGTCGCCGAGGTCTACAAGCAGATCAACGACGACCTGGCCCAGGCCGAGACCCTGCTGGCCACCGCCAGGCCCCGTGTGGACAAGTCCAACTTCAACGTCAACGTGGTCCGCGGCCTCCAGGCCCGCGTGGCCCTCACCCAGCAGGAATGGGCCACCGCCGCCACCAAGGCCGCACAAGCGCGGACAGGCTTCGCCCTGATGTCGGGTGCCCAGCAGCTGGAAGGTTTCAGCAGCTGGACGAACTCAGAGTGGATGTGGGGTGGCCAGCAGATAGACGACCAGACGGAGTTCTTCACCGCCTACCTCGCCTACATCAGCTACAACTACAACTCCACCAACATCCGCACCAACCCAAAGTGCATCAGCCAGTCGCTG
>RGVM01000318.1 GCA_010027295.1 Chitinophagia bacterium | reverse complement strand
GCATACCCCATGTCGGCCGAGCGGCGGTAGTACTCTACGCCCCTGTATGGATCCTTGGCGAGGTGGAGACCGTTGCTGTACATCGCACCGACGTAAAAGATCGCCTGTGCGTTCTGTGACAGTTCGGGCCGGGAGAAGATGTCGTAGGCGCCCTTGTAGTCGGCCTGTCGGTATTTGTCCAGGGCCGACTTGAGCAGGGCGTCGGTGTTGGAGACGGGACTGACGGGCACCACCACGGGTCCCGGGCCCGGGCCGGGCTCGTCCTGAGCGGGCGAAATCCCATCCCTTGCGGATGGCCTGCAGTCGCTGCTCCCTTCCTGGATGGGTGTAGCTGCCGCCGGCCGGCAGCTTCAGGAAGGCCTGGGTGGCCTGTGCCAGCGTCCCGCCCATCCGATAGATCATGGCACCGGCGAACTCGTCGGCCTCGAGCTCCATGTCGCGCTGCGTGGCGTCGGGCAGGGGGTTGAGGAGGTGGTTGTTGATATGGTGTCCGAGCTCATGGGCGAGAACGGTGAGGGCCTCCCAGTCCTGCGACTGGATGTTCGTTGGCAGGTCCGCCCCGGAGAAGTTCAGCCGGCGGACGGCCCCCAGGAACTGTGGATTGTAGAGGATGTAGGGTTTACCCTTGAACATGACCGCCTGGCAGTTGTCGACCTGCGGACAACTGACGATGATGTACCGGTTGCGCGCCGAGATGCGTCCCAGCATGTCGGTGACCAGCCGGTTCACGTCGTCCTCCGTCATGAAGTTGCCACTGGCGGGACACACCTCCGAGTCCCTGCCATCACGGCCGTCGAAACTCGTGCCAGGCTTGTACTGCGAGCGAACGGGAACCGGCACGCTGGCGAGAATGAGGAGTAGGCAAAGGAGGATCGAACAGGGGATGGAACGTTTCATGCGGAAGCCGCGTTTCGAGGTGAGAGAGGCTTGGCTTGGTGGCAGTCAAGATGTGTACAAAATAATCGATTTCTGAAGAACCACACAGGATTCGGGGAGTGCTACTCCCGGACCAGAAGGCATCTCCGTGGCATGCGCCCAGGCGTAGTGCCACGACTGCGAATGCTCTTGGAGAAAGAAGCAGGTCTGCAGAACTGAAAGGCAGCTGGCAGGGCTAAAAGGTATATCCGTGGCATGCGCCAGAGGCGTAGTGCCACGGCTCGCGGGTTCTCACGGAGAAAGGTCTAAAGGGATTGCGGGATGGGAAGCCTTTGAGCTCGCAGGCGTGGCACCCGAGACGGTGCCACGCGGAACCGATGCGGGATGCCACACGTTTGCTGTTGTGGATGCGACTTGCAAACGATGGTTTGCGCCACGTGCAGGCCTAAGCGATGTCAAGGGCAGCTGTTGGGGCTAAGAGGCTTCTCCGTGGCATGCGCCAGAGGCGTAGTGCCACAGCTCGCGGGTTCTCACGGAGAAAGGTCGAAAGGGGATGCGGGAAGGGTAGCCTTTGAACTCGCAGGCGTGGCACCCGAGTCCCTGATCCCGATCGAAGCATCGGGAACGGTGCCACGCGGAACCGATGGCGGATGTCACGCAGCACCCGTTGAAGAGGATCCCGTTGAAAGTGCCACGCGGAACCGATGACGTGTGACACGCACCACCGATGCCGGATGCAACGCGGAACCCATGAGGGATGTCAGGGGCTTGGCAGGATGAGCCCGGTCATCTGTCGGAGTCTCGGCTACTTCCCAGGCTCGAGCTTTGACAGCCGCTCCTTGGCGATCGAGGAGCCGCCCTCGGCGGCCCGCCGGTACCAACGGATGGCCTCTGTCATATCCTTCTCGACACCGATCCCCAACTCATAGGCCTGCCCCATGTGGTAGCTGGCCGTGTGGTGGCCCTTGTCCACGGCGAGCCGCAGCCATTTGATCGCTTCTTCGGGATCTCGCGACACGCCGGTGCCGAAGAGGAACTTAGCCCCCAGCTCACTCATGCAGGTGGCGCTGCCCCGGACGGCCCCCATATAGTTCCATCGGGCCGATTCGGCAAAATCCCTCTCAACCACGCCATATCCCATCTGATAGATTCGACCCAGGGCCTGCATCGACATGGCGAAACCCTGCGCAGCTGAGATACGGTACAGACGTAGGGACTCCCTGTAGTCCCTGGCGACTCCGCATTCCTGCTCGTGCATGTAGGCCAGATAGTACTGTGCCTCGGCGACATCCTTCAGCCGGGCGGACCGGAGCTCTTCTAGGGCGACGGCACAGTCGCGCCGGAAGAACGCCTGCTTGGCCTTGTAGAGCGACTTTTCCTCCGCATTGGAGAGCCTGGGAGGGCTTGCGGGGATCGATGGGTCATCCTGCAGGGTGACACGGACGGGCTCTGCTTTCCCCCCGGACACGGGCGGCCTCACGGGCTCCTTCACGACCGGCTGAACCACCGGCTTCGGTTCCGTCACGGTCCTCGGGTATCTCATGGCCGCGTCCTCGTAGCCCTTCCGCAGCGCCTCGAGCCGGGGGGGCCTGCCTGGATGGGTATAGCCCCCCTTCTCCGAGACCTGCGCGTAGGCAGAGGAGGCCTGCGCCAGGCTCCCGCCCATCAGGTAGATCATGAAGCCCGCGCTGCGGTCGGCCTCCAGCTCCATGTCGACGGCCGTCGCACCGGGCAGCGGGTTGGTGAGGTGGTTGTTGATATGATGGCCGAGCTCGTGCGCCAGGATCGTTAACGTCTCCCAGTCTTGCGCCTGCACCGTCGGCAGCTGCTTCGAGGAGAAGTCCAGCCGACGCACCGACTGCAGGAACTGCGGGTTGTAGAGGATGTACGGGCGCCCGTCCACCACCGTCGCCTGGCAGTTCTCCACCTGCGTGCAGCCCATCACGATGTAGCGGTTCATCGCACCGATGCGGCCCAGCATCTCCGATACCAGCCGGTTCACATCCTCCTCCGACATGAAGTTGCTGCTTCGCGGACAGGCACGTTCATCGCGCGACGCGTTGCCGAAGAAGCCGCCGTTCTGCGGCGGCTGGGCGTGGGCGTGCAGGGCGAGCAGGAGCATGACGGACGCGGCGGCCCGCTTCAGGATCGGCAGTTTCGGGGTGTCATGTTTAGCTGTCATAGGCGGATCGGATGTTAGGGCGGCGACAGGGGTGTGGTCAACGGGTTCATTGGTTGGAGGCCGCGAGGCGCAAGCCGGTGAACGGACTTCGTTCCGAGGGCTTATCCATGCCGCGTGACCAAACGGTCAAGTAGATGTCCTTTATGATGAAGCTGCCGCCGCGATGGACCCGGTAGGTGCCTGAGGCGGGGCCTTTCGGGTCCATCACGGCTGACCGTCCGTAGGGCTCGAACCAGTCCTGGCACCATTCCTCAACATTTCCGGACATGTCATGCAATCCCAGTTCGTTAGGCTTTTTCCGCCCGATGCGGTTCGCCCATTTGGAGCTGTTCCCGACATGCCAGGCGACAGGTTCCGACGTATCGTCACCGCTAAACCGCAGGCCCTTACCGAGGTTCCCCCCGCGGGCGGCGAATTCCCACTCCGCCTCCGTGGGCAGGCGGAAGGCTCCGCCTGTGAGCGAATTCAGCTTCCGGACGAAGGCCTGTGCCTCGTCCCAGGACACGTTCTCGACGGGACAGTCGGGGCAGTCGCCTCCCTGGCTGGGCCGGTTGCCCATCACCCATTCCCATTGCCGCTGGGTGACCTCGTAACGGGCGATCCAGAAGCCGGAGACCTTCACGTCGTGGACGGGTATCGCCATCCATTTGCAGGCGGGAGAGGCGGGGTCAGGACATCCCATGCGGTACATCCCGCCTTCGACCCAGACCATGTCCCGGGCGAAGGATGCGGTATGTTCCCAGCTCGAGGGAATGGGGTACGCGGGGCCCGTGGCCGATGGGGTGACCGATGGGGTGACCAGCGGGACGACGGGGTTCGGAACGGTCTTTCGCGGGTAGCGGGTGGCCGCGTCCTCG
>RGVM01000317.1 GCA_010027295.1 Chitinophagia bacterium | reverse complement strand
GGCGCGAAGGGTGTGGCCGACAACGTTTCGATCATGGTCATCCGGGCTGTTCCGGACGGGGATGAGCACGACAAGGACGTCGCCAACGCCATCCGATATGCCGTCGACAACGGCGCATGGGTCGTTAACATGAGCTTCGGCAAGAGTTTCTCGCCCCGCAAGGCTTGGGTCGACGAGGCCGTCCGCTACGCCGAGTCGAAGGACGTGCTCCTCGTGCACGCCGCAGGAAACGACGCCAAGGACATAGACACTGAGGACAACTTCCCGAACAACCGCTACGGGGATGACAGGTCGCGTACCGCCCGCAACTGGATCACGGTGGGCGCCAGCGGGCCGACACTGAAAGAACTCACGGCATCATTCTCGAACTACGGCAAGGATGTCGACGTCTTCTCCCCCGGCGTCGACATCTATTCAACGCTTCCCGGTGGAGACCAATACGGCAACCAGCAGGGTACAAGCATGGCCAGTCCCGTCACCGCCGGCATTGCGGCGCTCATCCTCTCCCACTACCCTGAGCTCTCCGCCGTGCAGGTGAAGGACGTGATCGAACGAAGCGTGTCGAAAGTGACCGACAAGGTGACAAAGCCTGGAACAGAGGATGAAGTCGCGCTCTCCGACATCTCCAAGACCGGCGGGATCGTCAACGCCTACGAGGCGATTCGGCTCGCCGCCACAGTCAAGGGCGAGCGCAAGCCGACGCCCAAGGCCGACCCGAAACGCAAGAAATAACACTTCGCAACCGCACGCCATGGACAGGCCCGGAAGGGACGAGTACGCGCGATTCTACGAGACCTATGTGAAGCGAGTGCCCGAGCCCCAACTCTCGCCTCTGTTGCGGGCCTCTGAAAAGGAGTTGGAGGCCGACCTGCTCACGATCCCGGAGGATACAGCCGTCTATCGCTACCTGCCTGAAAAGTGGAGCGTGTGGGATGTGTTACGTCATTGCGCCGACACGGAGAGGGTCTTCGGCTTCAGGGCCCTGTGGATTGCAAGGGGCGACGAACGGCCCATCCCCGGCTTTGACGAGCGGCTGTATGCGCAGACGGCATCCGCTCATCCGAACGGACTGTCCGAAGTGAAGGAGGAGTTCATGCTGCTACGTCGTTCCAACATCCAACTGTTTGACTCCTTTTCCGCAGAAGACCTGATGCGAAAGGGCGTCGCCAACGGCAGCGGCGTGACCGTGAGGGCACTCGGTTACATGCTGGTGGGTCACTGGCGCCATCACCTGTCTGTGCTGCGTGAGCGCTACAGGATCGGTGTCGAGGGCTGAAGACCCGGCCCAAGAGGGTGGTTTAACGTGGATCGGGGGTACCGGCGAAGGCGCCTCGGAGACCGTTGATCATGTCGGACACAATGTTGACCGTTTCCCCGAGATGAATGTCTTTCGACAGGTTCCCCACCCACTGTTTCCTGCGTTCCAACTTGTCTTTGTCAGCCTCGAGGCGTCGGATATCCTGCGGGAGCAGGTTGATCTGTAGCGACGGAATCGTCTTGCCCACACCTTCGACGCGCTTCATGGCATCGCGAATGGACTTGAGGTCGGCTTTGTATTTCACCAGGTTCAGGCTGTATACCCTGTCGGGATTTCGATCGAGGATAGCGACCGTCTCCCGGATGGCACGGAAGGTGGGGCTGGCGGCGATGCGTGCCTGGCTGGCGCGGGTGACCGTGGCATAGTCGATGCCGGGGTTCTGCTTCAGGAAGGGTACGGTGCGGATCTCATCCCAGGGCAAAGCGTCAGGATTGTCCTTCTCCCGGAACTTGAGGTATTCGTAGGTGTCCGGGATGACAATATCGGGTGTTACGCCCTTGAGTTGGGTGGAGCCTCCGGTGATGCGGTAGAACTTCTGGAGGGTGAGTTTGACCGTGCCGAGATCGCTGTTACCGGAGCCGTTTAGGGAAGTGGCCCTGTCGATGCCGATATTGCGTTGGACGGTGCCCTTTCCATAGGTGGAGCTGCTGCCAACGACGATTCCGCGGCCATAGTCCTGCATGGCGGCCGCCAATATCTCTGAGGCGGATGCGCTGAACTCGTTGACCATAATGGCCAGGGGCCCGTCGTAGAGGACGCTGCGGTCGCGATCGCGGAGGACGGCCGGGTTGCCCTCGCGGTCCTTGACCTGGACGATGGGCCCGTCTGAGATGAAGTAACCGGCGATCTGGACCACGTCATACAGGGAGCCGCCTCCGTTGTTACGAAGGTCCATGACGATGCCGTCGACCTTCTGCTCCTTGAGTTTCGAGATTTCGCGCGAGATATCCTGTGCGCTTCGGGGGCCGTTAGGGTTCTCCCAGTCGGCGTAGAACTCGGGGAGGAAGATATAGCCGATGCGACGTCCCTGCTGTTCGATGACGGCGCTGCGGGCGTATGTCTCGTCGAGGACTATCTCGTCGCGAATCATGGAGACGACCTTGACGCTGCCATCGGCCTTCTTGAGGGTGAGTCGCACTTCGGTGCCCTTCTTTCCGCGGATCAGACGCACCGCGTCTTCCACTTCGAATCCGGCGACGTCTACCGGTTCTTCGGCTCCCTGTGCGACTTTCAGCACCTGGTCGCCCACTTTGACCTCGCCGGACTTCCAGGCGGGCATGCCGGCCACCAGGGTGGCGATCTTGATGATGCCGTCCTCGCCGCGAAGCGAGGCTCCTATTCCAAAGAAGCTTCCCCGCATCTGCTCGTCGAAGGAACGCTTCTCCAGGGGCGGCATGAAGTTGGTATGGGGATCCATGTGGGATGCTACCGTGTTGACGAGGAGGTTGAACCGGTCCTCTTCGGAGAATCGGGTCTTGAGGCGGTTGAAGTTGCCATCTATGATGGAGGCGACCTTTGTACGGGCTTCCTTCTCGAGTTCGGCGTCCGTCTTGGCCGTGAAGCCGGGCGTACTCTTGCCCTGCTCTCGCTGCTCCATCAGGTCGGACAGTCTGTCGAGGGTCATGTACTTGAGCCTCTTGCGCCAGGACTCCCTGCGGGCCGATGGCGTGGCCGGCCAGTCGGCGTTCTTCGCTTCGAGGCGGACGGACTCCTCAACCGAGAACGAGAACGGCTGTGCGAGCATCTCGCGAGGTATCTCGGAGGCTTCCTTGAGCCGGCGCAGGTAAGTCTGTTCCACGGCGTAGAAGAACTGAAGCGGCGCACCGTGCAGCTCGTCGTCTATCTGCGTCTCGTAACGCTTTAGTTCGCGGATGTCCTGTGCCAGGAAAATGTTTCGGTCCTCGTCGAGCTCCTCAAGGTATTTTAGGAAGATTAACTTCGAGAAGGCGTCGTCTATCTTTCTAGGGCTAAAATGCGCCTCTTCGAGGAGTTCGGTCACCTCCTGGAATATCTTCTGGTATTTGTCGGGCGGGTCGATGATGCCGGAGGATCTGATGGCGAAGAGCAGTCCGGCTGCGACGAGCAGTGCGATGTAGGGAGCCGTTTTTCTAGAAAACATTCTGGAGAGAGTTTGATTAAATGGCATCCTGTCAAAAATAATGCAATTGACCGGGGTCCGAAGGCATACCGAGTCGTTCGGGTTACAAGATTTTGTTAATCCGCGGTCCGCTTTCCGAAGTAACGAAAAATCCCGGCGATGCCGGGATTTCGAGGGAGGATGATGGGGTTCGAACCCACGACCCTCAGAACCACAATCTGATGCTCTAACCAGCTGAGCTACACCCTCCGTGTGCATATGGGCATGCAAAGTTAGTCAGGGCCGTGCTGAAAAAAAAATCCGATTTCCGCGCCGAGCCTCGATTCTGTTTCTTTGCGGACCAAAAGAAAACACGCGCATGAGTGTCTGGCTGGCATCGATCCCCGTGATATCGGCGTTCATCGGATGGGTGACCAACTGGGTCGCCATCAAGATGCTGTTCCATCCGCGGCGGCCGATCCGTTTCCTGGGGCTGACCGTCCAGGGCATCTTCCCGAAGCGGCAGCGGCAGTTCGCGGAGCGGCTGGGCCGGATGGTGAGCGA
>RGVM01000316.1 GCA_010027295.1 Chitinophagia bacterium | reverse complement strand
CAGCATGGCCAGCATGTTGACGAAGGCCTCCGGCAGGAAGCCCATCTCACGGAAACCGCGCGTCGTATCTCCGGTGGCGGGGTCGGTCCAGTCCATGGCGAAGACGGGGAAGCCGAGTCGGTCCCCGTCGCGCTTGCTGAGTTTCCCATGCCCGTCGGGCTTCAGGATCAGGGGGAGATGGGCCCATTGGGGCATGTGTTCCTCCCAGCCCAGATATCTCCACAACAGGATGTGTACAGGTGCGGATGGCAGCCATTCCTCCCCGCGGAAGGCGTGGGTGATGCCCATGAGGTGGTCGTCGACCACCACGGCCAGGTGGTAGGTGGGCATGCCGTCGGCCTTGAGGAGCACCTTGTCGTCGACCTGCGCCGTGTGGAACTCGACGCGGCCCCGGACCATGTCGTCGAAGCCCACGACCTCGTCATCCGGCATACGGATGCGAATGACATGGGGGTGAGCCTGCGCGAGCAACCTCTCCACTTCGTCCCTGGGAAGTGTCAGGGAGTTGCGCATATGCTTACGTAGCCTGGCGCCGTACTGCGGGGAGGGATCCTCCTCCGAGCGCAAGCGCTGTCGCATGTCCTCGAGCTCCTCGGGCGTGTCGAAGGCGTAGTATGCGTGTCCCTCCGCCACCAGTCGCTCGGCATGGACCCGGTAGAGCGCCTTGCGTTCGCTCTGCCGGTAGGGTCCGCAGGGACCTCCCTTCTCCGGACTCTCGTCGGGCTCCAGTCCGCACCAGCGGAGGCAGTCCATGATATATGCCTCGGCGCCGGGCACGAAACGTGACTGGTCGGTGTCCTCTATGCGGAGGATGAAGTCACCACCAAGGCGCCGGGCGAATAGGTAGTTGTAGAGGACGGTCCGGACGCCTCCCAGGTGGAGCCCACCCGTCGGACTCGGCGCGAACCGTACCCTCGTCTTCCGCATGCCCATGGCGCAAAGATAGTCCAATGCCCCTCAGCTATGGAAGGGCGGCGCCAGGCCCGATACCGATGGGCGTACGTCGTGGAGGGGTACCTTTGCCGCATGCCTTATCCCCTTAGGACGCCCGGTTGGGTGATGCGCCTCCTGCCCGGGGCCCTCTGGCGGATGCCCGTGTCGGCGGAGGCTCCTGCCGTCTACCTGACTTTCGATGACGGACCCTGTCCTGGTGTCACCGAAGAGGTGCTCGACCTCCTGGCCGGGCATGGGGCCCGGGGGACTTTCTTCTGCGTCGGCTCCAACGTCGCAGCCCATCCCCTCCTTTTCGAGCGGATACGTGGGGAGGGGCATGCCGTCGGCAACCACACCCACCGCCACCTCGACGGGTGGAGGACCGGCTCGGGCAGCTATCTTGAAGATGTTCGGGAGGCCGCGCAACTCATCGGAGGCGGACTGTTCCGACCGCCGTACGGTCGCATCCGTCCAGGACAGGTCGACCGGATAAAATCACTGGAACCCTCGATGCGGACGGTAATGTGGAGCCTGCTCAGTGGCGATTTCGACACCCGGCTCGACCCGCAGCGATGTGCCGACCAGGTGCTGCAGCGTATCCGGCCCGGCGATATCGTCGTCTTCCATGACAGCCTCAAGGCGGCACCCCGCATCAGGCACGCGCTGCCCCGGGTGCTCGACCACGTCCGGACAATGGGGTGGGAGATGTTACCGATTGCGTAAAAATACTAAGATGAAGGGGCCAGATTTGCCTGAAAAAAAATAGGGTCTGGATAGAAATCCAAACCCGTTTAATTATCCGTACCCTATGAAAACTAATGCAATTTAACAGAAAACCTGATTCTTCCAAAATTTCATTATAAAAACCTGCATATCAGGCTGGATAGTAAAAATACTAAGGCCGAAGTGATGGCAGGATGAACCTTCAAGTACCGGGCATGCTCATCGACACGCACACGCACATCTATTTGTCGAACTTCAAGGCCGATCTCTCATCTGTGATGGAGCGGGCGGCTGCGGCGGGCGTAAGGGAATGCTTTCTGCCCGCCATCGACCGGTCGGTCATGGGTGACCTGCTGGCGCTGGAGGCCGCCTACCCCGGCACCTGTCACGCGATGGCGGGACTGCATCCCTGTTCCGTGAAGGATGACTTCGAGGACGAGCTTTCGTTCGTGCGGGAATGGCTCGACCGGCGGCATTTCTCCGCGGTAGGGGAGATAGGCTTGGACTTCCATTGGGACCTCAGCCATCGGAACCAGCAATACGAGGCTTTCCACAGGCAGGTGGAATGGGCCATAGAGAAAGGCCTCCCGGTGGTGCTGCACACACGCAAGGCGACCGATGAATGCATTGAGGTCGTGCGGCAGCATCAGGACGGGCGGCTGAAGGGAGTGTTCCATTGCTTCTCTGGGACGGTGGAACAGGCTGAGGCGGTGATCGGACTAGGCTTCCTGCTTGGCATTGGAGGTGTGCTGACCTACAAGAACGGTGGCTTGGAGCCGGTGATTCGGGCCTTTGGCCTGGAGCATGTCGTGCTTGAAACGGACGCGCCCTACCTGACGCCGGTGCCCTATCGCGGCAAGCGCAACGAACCCGCCTATATCTGTCATGTGGCGGAGGCCCTTGCGCGCATCACGGAACGTTCCATGGAGGAGGTCGCCGATGTCACGACCCGCAATGCGCGGGCCTTGTTTTCCCGCTGACAGGCCTGCTTATTCCTTTTTCAGGATCGCGATATCCTCCCGGATCCGGTCCATCTCGGACCGAAGGGTGCCGTTGTACAATCCGCGGATTCGGCGACTGCCGTCGAGCAGAATCATATCCTCGGTATGAAGGAAATCGGTGCCCGCAGCGGAAATTCCTATCGAGTCACCCGCGAAGTACTCCTTTCTCGCCAGTCGGTAGATGAGATCGCGGTCGCCGGTGAGCAGTCGCCATCGGTCCGGGTCGGCCCCCTGGGCGCCGGCATAGGCTGCGAGTACAGAGACGCTGTCGGCTTCTGGGTCCACCGAGTGGGAGAGGAGTAGGATCTCAGGGTCTTTCCGGAAGGCTTCCTGCAGGTAGGCCATGTTCAGGGACATCCGCGGGCAGATGCCTTTACAGCGGGTGAAGAAGAAGTTGGCGATGGTGATGCGGCCTTCGAGTTCCTTCTCGGTGACCGCACGGCCGAGCTGGTCGGTGAGGCGGAAAGAGGGGATGCGGTGGATGGAATCATAGGCTGCGTAGGATGGTTCGATCCAGCGGGCGGTCCAGTCGGGTGTATTGAAGAATGGCAGCCTGTCGGTCGTATCGGGGGGCTTTTTGAGGCCGCTGCATGCCGACAGGGTGCAGAGGCCTGCCGAGATCAGCCAACCGCGCAGGCTGCGGCCATATGTCGCCGTCGGTATCATCGGAGGCTGTCGACGGGGTTCGCGCAGCGTTTGAGGCCCAGGAGGCCGTAGCGTCTCCCGTTGCGTACCGTATAGTTGGCGCGCAGCGAACCATCGGGCCACCAGAGGCGTTGCTGTCCATCCTCGTGCCCCATGCGCATATGGAAGGCGCGGAGGGGTGTGCCGTCCTCGTACCATTCATTCATGGGGCCGTCGTGTTCCCCTTCCTTGAAGTGGTATTCGAAGCGTGGCTTCCCGTTGGGCCACCATCCGCGGTGGATGCCGGTCTTGCGGCCATGCTCGTACCGGCGGGCCTCCATGGGTTGGCCGTTGTCATGCCATCGGAGGGAGGGGCCGTTCTCGACGCCCTGCACGCGGCTTTCGAAGAGGGCGGTGTCGCCGTTCGGGAGGAAGGCGATGAGGCTGCCCGTGAAGGGTTCGCTGCCGAGAAAGAGGGTGTCCTGACGCAAGGACAGGCGGGGATCATCGGCCCGCAGGACAGGGTGCTGCCGTGACCTGTCGGCCTCGCGGCAGGCGATGGTGGCCAGCAGGAGCAGGATGGAGGCGGGCCCGCGCATGTCACTGGCTGACCGTCCCAGGCGTGCCGAAGAAGCCCGCCCCGTTGATGTAGGGGTCGTTGGACGTGACATGATAATGG
>RGVM01000315.1 GCA_010027295.1 Chitinophagia bacterium | reverse complement strand
CAGAACCCTACTGGGGTCACATGCACGACCTGCAGCCGGAAGACCTCATGGAGGAGGCCGGCGTGCCGCGCGAGCATTTCATGCAGGTCGGCGTGAAGGCCGTCAACGACCTCGACAGGCGGAAGCAGGACGGCAAGGTGGCGGAGGACTACGGAAGAAGCCCCATCTGGAACGTCTTCGGCGGCTGGAAGAAATGACGATACCCAAACGAACACCCTCATCCCGATGGAGAAGACACAGGAACTCAGCGGCAGCCATGCCGGCGGCCAGATAGACGCGGAACCCATCGACGCCTCCGCCGTGAACGAGGTGCTCATGGCGGGCGACAAGAGCAAGGGCGCCCGGCCCTGGTTCCTCGAGAGCGCCGAGACGGAACGCGTGATGAACGTGGCGATGGCTGTCGCCACCGAGGTCGCCGTGCTTCGCGAACGGCTCGACACGCTCGAGAGGCTGCTCGAGGCCAAGGGCCTCATCGACCGGTCGGCCGTGGAGGCCTACGAGCCCGACGAGGCCGCGGCGGAGGAACGGCAGTTGTGGCATGCCAGATATGCGGCCCGCATCCTCCGCATCTTCCAGCAGGAACTCGACGCCATTGCAAAGCCAGGGGACAACACACCCATGCACCGCATCGCCGACGAGATCAACGAGATGTGAGGCCGTCTCCAATACGCCAACGATGACACCCGTCGAAACCGTCAACGCCCATTATCAGGTCATCATCGACAAGGACGTCGAAGGGATCTGTGAAAAGTACCTCGCATCGCCCGAGACCTATGTCGTGCTAGAAGGGCCAAGGCTCACTACGATAGGACATGAGCGTATCTCAAAGGGGTGGCGCGACTTCTGCGCATCGGCCCTCCGGCTCCGCAGCATCGAGTGGGTCGAGGGACCCTTCAGCCATGAGACGCCCGACATGGCCTGGGTGGCCGGCATCATACGCCTCGATATCACCCACAACGAGATTGGTTTCGAGAACACCTTCCGCGCCAGCTTCGTACTGCTGTCGACCGACGAGGGCTGGAAAATCAGTCACGAACATGTCAGTGTCGCGCACCCCGACCCCTACGGCATCGGGGACTGGCTGAAAAAATGATATCTTCCGACATGACCTTGCCAAGTCCCGGAAACTCCGTCGCGCGCAGCGCCATCGTGGGGGTCGTCGTCTCCGCCCTCGGCTTCTTCGTCGACCTCTACGACATCATCATCTTCAGCGCGGAGCGCATCGACAGCTTCCGCGACCTCGGCGTGCCCGAGGCCGATTGGACGACCGCCGGCGGCGCCATCCTCAGCATGCAGATGTTCGGCATGCTGGTGGGAGGGTTTCTCTGGGGGATGATCGGCGACAAGTACGGACGGCTGAAGGTGCTCTTCGGCTCCATCCTCATGTACAGCCTCTTCACGGGCCTCAACGCATTCGTCACGGACCTGACGGAATACCGCTGGTGCCGGTTCCTCGCGGGCGTGGGACTCGCCGGAGAACTCGGGGCCGGCATCACGCTCGTGTCGGAGCAGATGGACAAGCGCTACCGCGGACTGGCCGTCGCCATGGTGGGCGGGCTCGGGATGTTCGGCGCCGTCACCGCCGGACTCGTCTCCAACGCCTTCTCCTGGAAGACCAGCTACCTCATCGGCGCCTCGCTCGGCTTCGTGCTGCTGGCCCTGCGGTTCAGTATGGTCGAGAGCGGACTCTTCCACGTCATGCGCGACGACAAGGTCCGTCGCGGAGATTTCCTCATCGTGCTGCGCGACCGTCGGCTGATGTGGAAGTTCTTCTGCATCCTGCTGGTGGGTATGCCCGGATGGTTCGCGACGGGCGTACTCATCACCTTCACGCGCGAGATTTCCACCAGCATGGGCATGCCCGAACTACCCGTCGCGGCGACCGTCATCTCGCTGAACTTCCTCGGCTTCGCCTTCGGCGACCCCTTCTGCGGATTGCTCAGCCAGTACCTCAAGAGCAGGAAGAAGTCCATCTACGCCTTCCTCACCTGCTACGGTGTCTTCCTGTCCCTCTTCTATCTTTTCGGAGGCAGTTCGCTGAAGGCCTACTACGGACTCTACATAGGCATGGGCTTCAGCGTTGGCTTTACCATCATGCTCTTCACGCTTGCGGCCGAGCAGTTCGGTACGAACCTTCGGACCCTGGTCACCAGCTCATCGCTGAACCTGACGAGGGCATGGGTGATCCCGCTCACCTTCGTGTTCACACGACTGGCAACCGCCCTTGACGGCAACTTCCTGCTCAGTGCGCAGATCATCTCGGCCTCGGCCTTGCTGCTGGCATTCTTCGCCATGACGCAGCTAGAGGAGACGTATCACAAGGATCTGGATTTTTATGACGCATGAATTCGGAACAGCCTATCCCTGTTGACTACATTCAATAGAGGTAGAGCAGGCTATTGCGAGCAATTTCTGGATCACTGTTTGGCGCGCCTTTCCTCCATGATCTTCCTGTAATACTTCCAGCTCGTCATGTTGGGACTGCTGTACTTCTCAGGCGCATGACTGTATTCCGGATGGTTGGCATTCACGAAATCCTTGATCTTTGCCGGCAGTGCCTCGAATCCGCCCTTGACCTTCCAGCCGCGGCTGCTGTACATCAGGTATCCCGGCCTGTCACCCATCTTCATCCAGGGCAGGAAGTCGCTGAAGCGGACCCAGGAGATGTCGAAAGGCACACTCTTCATTTTCCGATTCTGGATGTCTTTCTCAGATATGAAGAACTGGAACAGCTCGGCCGCCTGGTACATGTCGCTACGGCTCTCCTTCGGCCATTCGGCCTTCTTGAGGGGGGAGGGGTAGAAGAGCGGCACGTCTATGTGCATGCAGACACGGCCATCGCCGAGCCTCGTCCAGGGTATCGAGAAGTTCGACGACTTGTTGGTGCTGTTCACCGGATCGTTCCACACGTGGATCACCTCCACGGTCTCGTTCGTGAAGGGGTTCTTCCATTCCTTCAGGATCTCGCCCGTCCGGAGGTCTTCGTAGGCCAGCATCTCGCGCGTGATGAGGCTGTAGCCGCTGTCGTTGGGCTCGAAACGCGCGATGTTGTACATCTGGAGCTTGAAGATGGCCCGTATGGGCTGGTTTGGGATGACGGCATAGATGATGCCCTCATCGTACACGACGGTCTCCTCCCTGGGGTCGAGGGAACCCCTGACCTTTACATAGGCGGTCAGCAGGTCGGCGGGCTTTGTGAGGTCGAGCGGCTGCGAGGAGGCCGAAAGGCCCATGAACAGAAAGAGTGAAAGGTTCCGGAGTGTCGTCATGTCGGTTCGATTGTCAGTCTTTTGTGAATTGTATCTCAAGCTTCGTCACGGGAATGTTCCGGGTCGACTTCTTCTCGATGATCTGCCAGCTGCTGCCCTCGGGGCCGCGGAAGTTGAAACAGCGCTCACCGAATTCGTTCGTGCGTACCGGGGTGGGGGTGAGGCGGTTGCCCGCTGCCAGTCGATGTACGACGGAAAGGTCGGGCACATAGAAGGAATGCATCGTGATGCCCGGCTCCCCCGGTCGTTGGTGCGCCTGTCGGTCGGGCTTCCCGCCCCTCGGCATGAAGAACTTGAGCTTGCCGCAGATATTGTTCGGCGAGACGAATCCCACATACCAGTGGCTGTAGCCGGGCGGCATGAGGAAGACGGCGCGCGCGCCCTTCAGCCAGTCGCCGTCCACTTCGGGCGCCTTTTCCATCTTCAGTCCCAGCACGGTCTGCAGGTAGTTCAGCTGCGCCATGCTGTCGACGCGGATGAAGAAGTCGTGGTGGGTGAACTCGCTGGTCTTCAGATTGGCCGCCGGGTTGACGGTACCGTATCCAGGAATGGTGTATCCGTAGCGCTGGAAGAACACGTGCGTGAACCCGTCGCCGTAGACGGCGTTCTCGCGCACGCCCACGGGCCGCTTGTAGAAGTCGAGCTCCTTGTTGGCGTTGATGCGCAGGGGGTCGTCGAAATAGGGCTCGGT
>RGVM01000314.1 GCA_010027295.1 Chitinophagia bacterium | reverse complement strand
GCTTCGCGGCCATCATGGCGACGCGCCGGCCCATGACGATGCGCTTCACCTCCTCCGCCTTGGTCCAGATGTTCATGATCTGCAGGAAGGCCTTGCCGTAGGTGTCGCGCTCCTCCAAGGCCAGCCGCTGCGTGTTGAGCCTGTCCACTTCGGCGCTGATCACTTCATCCATGTATGCGATGACGGTGTGGGGAAGCAGCCCTTCTATCCGCACAAATCCGTTCTCCCTGAAATAGGCAAGCTGTTCGGCCGTCGGTTCGCAGGGCCTGTCGAGCTCGGCCTGGATGTGTTCGGGTATCATCTGATTTATTTTTCTACCTAAAGATAATATAAACGGCCGCCATCACGATCGCAACGGCGACCCACAGGATACGCATGAGCCGGCGCCGCGATGCGTCGGGCATGAGGCCCTCGACAGCCTCACCCTCGCCGGCGAGGGCCACAGGCACAGGGCGCGTGAGCAGTGAGACGGCCACCATGAAGGCCGTGAGCCCCAGCATCATGTAGAAGCACAGGAGCATGAAATGCGGCCAGGCATCCTTGGAGGGATAGTCCTTCAGCTGGCAGAAGCCGATGGTGAGGCAGAGGGCCGTGCCGATGTACAGGGTGAGCTCGGCGGCCTTGGGCGTGGCGCGCTTCCACAGCATCCCGAGAAGGAAGACGGTGGAGACGGGCGGGGCGAGGTAGGTACCGAGCGACTGCCCGAGCTCGAAGAGGCCTTTGTCGGATGAAGCAAAGAACATCGCGATGCCGGCCGATACGACGCCGGCCAGGACGGACACGCGCTTGCCGACCCTTCCGAGCTCCTCTGGCCGGGCGTCGGGACGGATGCGCTTGCCGTAGAAGTCGAGCGCGAAGACGGTGCTGAAGGCGCTGATGCCGGTGGCGACGTCGTTGATGATCGACACCATCAGCGTGGCCAGAGCGAGGCCCACCAGTCCGGCAGGCAGCAGCCCTTTCACCATCGTGATGTAGGCATGGTCGGGGTTCTCGAGTGCAGGCAGGCTCCCCTGCCCGACGAGTACGAGGCAGACGATGCCGGGCAGAATGAATATGAAGGGCATGACCACCTTTAGGACGGCCACCAGCCAGGCCCCGAGCTGGCCGTGGAAGACGTCCTTCGCGGCCAGGGTGCGCTGCACGATCGACTGGTCGGTGCACCAGAACCAGATGCCGATGACCGGATAGCCGAGCAGGATGGCATGCCAGGGATAGGCCGCATCGTCGGCGGGCCGGAAGATCGACCAGTAGGAGTCGGGCACCCCCACGATGACGGGACCGATGCCGCCGGCCTTCCACAGTCCGAGGGTGAGGATGGCCAGCGATGTACCCAGCAGTACCACCGACTGGATCATGCCCGTGTTCACGATGGCGCTCAGCCCGCCGTTGACGGAATAGGAAAGCGCGATGACGACGATGATCAGCACCGACCAGAGGATGGGGATGCCCGTGAGCTGAAGGATCACCTTGCCGCCGATGCAGAGCATGAAGCTCGACCATATCACCAGCGAGCCGAACATGGAGAAGTACGTATGGAAGCGGTGTGCGCGGCTGCCGTAGCGCTTCATCAGGAACTCGGGCATCGTCGAGATGCGGTGGCGAAGGTACCAGGGGATGAAGAGGTAGGACAGCAGCAGCAGGAAGAACCAGGCCATCCATTCGAAGTTGGCCAGCACCATGCCGGTGGAATAGGCCGCCCCGAAATAGGCGACGAGCATGGAGGGACTCACGTTGGTGCTGAAGATGGAGAGGCCCACCTTGTACCATGGCAGGGAGCGGGAGGAGAGGAAGAGTTCCTCCGACGTCTGTGCCGAAGCGCCCGCGTCGGCTGGCTTTCGACCCATTCGGACACCCACCCATACGAGCATCGCGAGATAGAGGAGGATGGCCGAGCCATCGATGATGCCGATGTCGATGCCCTTCATCGCAGGGTTGTTACGTCCATGCCTTCGCTGGCGAATTCGATGAGCTTCTCGGGCTGCGGCCAGAGGCCGTGTCCGATACGGTCGGGCGCCTGCAGCCTGCCCCCGGAGAACACGATGGGCTCCGTGAGGATGTCGTTGGTGGAGAGCCCTGAGTACTCGGTCCTGTCGACGCGGTCGAAGGCCAGGGCCAGGTGCGCATTGACCTCGAACATCGAGTTGCCGAGATAGACGCCTATCGACGCGGAGTCCGCCAGGCGCATGCACCGGAGGGCGTGGTCGATGTCCTTGCCGGTCCGTATGCCCTGCAGGCCTCCATACTCCACGAGGCGGGTGAGGTCGGTGATGTTGTCGACGTAGTCATGCCCGATGATGGGGATGGGACTGCGCCGGGTGAGTTCGGCGAAGCCGGCCACATCGTCGCGGCGGAGCGGGTCCTCCAGGTATTCGAGTGCGATACCGTTTGCGAGGTAGGTCTCGATGCGCGCAAGGGCCGTCTGCCAATCCCATGCCTCGTTGGCGTCGGCGGTGAGGCGCACGTCCTCGCCCACGTAGGAGCGGATGAGCCGTAGCCGCCGCAGGTCGCGCTCGACATCGTCGGCGCCGATCTTGACCTTGATGGTCTGGAAGCCCTGCAGGATGAAGCGCTGCGTGAGGTCGAGCACTTCGGCGTCGCTGAGGGGGAAGTCGAGGATGCTGGCGTAGGCGGTTGCGTCGCGGCGGGTGGCCCCGGGGTTGAGGAGGCGGTAGAGCGGCAGTCCGCGCTCCTGTGCCATGAGGTCCCAGAGTGCGAGCCTGACGGCCGCATCGAGCCAGGCGTGGCCGGACGTGTAGGAGAGCCTGTCATCCTCCGTGTCGAAGACGCTGCGGCCGCTGAGGCGGGGCCACCAGGTGCGTTCGAACTCGGCGATGATGGCTTCCACCTCCGGGAGCGGCCGCACGTACCAGGCGTCATATTTAAACTTGCCCTGCCAGACCGACTCCGAATAGCCCCAGGCGACGTGGCCGTCGCTGCCGCGCAGCGACAGGGCCACGAGGTTTATCACCTGGTAGCTGCAGTTGTTGTCGCCGATGGTACGCCCCAGCGGCAAGGTGAGCTTGTGCAGTTCGAATCCGCTGATGGTCGGCATCATGAGGGTTTGAGGAATGGTCATTTCAGGTAGCGGCCGTCGAGGTAGTGGTGGATGGTCTGCATCTCCACCCATTTCTGCCCAGTGTCGACGCCGGGCAGCGCGCGCTGCAGGTTCGACATCATGCGCCCCCAGTCGGCGACAGAGGGGTCAGCCGACAGGTACAGCGAGTCCGTGGTGGCGGGGTCAGCGTCGGCTGGAAGGCGGATGAGCATGGCCAGCCGGTTGTCGAAGCGCCAGATGCGGACCTCCTCGATGCCGGCGGCCCGGTTGGCCTTCTCCAGCGCCGGCCATACGCCCGCGGCCGAATGCATGGAGTCGTAGAATCGGTAGACGGCGCTGTCAGGCACCAGCTCCGTGGTCATCATGAGAGTGCGCATGGGACGCGCCGGCTTCGTCGCGTCGACGCAGGAGGCCATCCAGAGCGTGGACAGCGTTAGCAGCGACATCAGGCGGATGCGCAGGGTCAGCTGTGCAAGGATGGTGGGCCGTATCGTTCTCTTATCCATGTCGTTGATGCAAATAAATGCAAATCGTTCGCAAGAGCGGGGCGGGGGATGGCATTTGATTGTATTTTTTTGCCCATTGGGAGTGGCATGCCCGTTCACAGCGGGAAGGGCTCCTCCCCGCGGTGGATGGAATCTGCGAGGCCAGCGAGCACGGGGTCATTCAGATACTCAATCGTCTGGCGCATCTGCTCGGGAGTGGAGGCGCCGACGACCAGCCTGTCGACCCAGGGACTCGCGTACACGAACTGCAGGGCGAGTCCGGTCATGTCGATGCCCTCCCTGTCGCAGGCCGCCGCCACTCTGCATGCAGCCTCCAGGTCGGCTGCGGGAATCCAAGAAGGCCTGTCACGGATGTACTCCTTGTGTTTGGCGCCTAAGAGACCCATGTAGAGTGGGCTG
>RGVM01000313.1 GCA_010027295.1 Chitinophagia bacterium | reverse complement strand
GCCCAGCCGCCCTCCTGGTGGAAGATGCGGCAGACGGCATTGAGGTAGTTCGTCTTGTAACTCCAGGCGAACTGCACCCGCGGGTATCGGGTGGTGAAGGCGGTGTGCGCCTCCCGGTAGAGTCGCCGTATGGTTCGTTCGCTGAGTACGAACAGCGGCGACCCGTGCCGGGTCAGGAGCTCCGACACCGCCACGCCGTCGATGTGCGTGACGGGCTCGTAGTCGGTGCGGGTGCCGAACTTGTTCATCAGCCCGGCATTCAGCTTCTGTATGGTGGGCCGCTCATATCTTCGTCTGGTCATGTCCGATGGCTTAAGGGGAGGCCTGTCGTCGCCGGCTGGCAACCTCCGCCTCCCTGATGTATTTTCCGCTGTGCGGGTTGGGTAGGTGTCACGTTCGCTTACTTTCACATGCCTTCGGGTCAGAGTTCGCCGAGGCCGCTGAGGCGTTGGAACTCACCCACGTCGGTGACATGGTCCCATGCGTAACGGATGAACATCTTGCCCGCCTGATAGCCTGTGCAGGGTGTAACCTTCTCCCCGAGGGCCATCCTTGCCAGCAGGGCGGGCTGGTTCTGTCCGGCCGCCGCACTCAGGTAGATCCATGCGGGGAACCTGGGGTTGACCTCCATGATATGCAGCCTTCCGTCATCGGAGCGCATGATCTCGAGCTCGCAGCCCCCCTTCCAGCGGGTGGAGGCCACGAAGCGAGTCGCGAGCTCCGTCAGCGCATCGTCCTCCAGCGTCACGCCGGCCCAGGCCTTGCCCTTGTCGGTGATGTACAGCTTCCGCATCGGGATGATGCTCACGGCGTTGCCTTCGCCGTCGCCCAGCAACGCGATGTTGATCTCGGTGCCCCGGATGAACCGCTGTACGATCACAGGGAGTCCCCATTTGGCGGAGAGTTGGTAGAAGGCCTTGGCGGCCTGTTCCCCGGTATGTGCGATGATGGCTTCGTAGTACCGGCCCTTCACGACCATGGGGTAGCCGAAGGCCCCGGCGCATTCGGAGAGCCCCTCCACCCGGTGGATGGCCCGTTCGTCCGGGACATCGAGGCCATGCTCCTCCCCGAAGGCCCGGAGCCGCTCCTTCTCCCTGGCATCGAACTGCTCCTTCGTCGGCAGGAAGGTGGCGATGCCCATCACCTCCAGGCTGGGCGCGATGCGGATGAAGTTGGGGAGCTCCGCGTCGAAGTTGGGTATGATGAGTTGCAGCCGTTCGCGGTCATGGATATGCGCGATCCTGTCGAGCAGCACCTTCGTACCCGCGGCGGGGTAGGGGACCTGGTAGGTCTTGTCCACCCAGTCGTGCAGATAGGCGCCGGGCTCGAGCGACTCATAGGAAAGCCCGATGATCCGAATCCTTCCCGGCAGTCCCTCCCTGAGCGACCGGATCACGGCCATGCCGGGACCGGGACTGTCGATGGCGTTGAGTCCTGTGACGGCGATGGTGAGATCCTCCATTCCCTGTTCCTTCTGCATCGGGTTCGTTTTATCGGTGTCAGGCCTGCAGCAGGCCAGCCTCCTTCAGCTGCCTCTCGAAATCGGCCAGGTCCCGGTCCAGACGGTCGCCCTCCACTTCGTATTCCTCCAGCACCTTTTGGCGTATGGCGGCGAGCGGCCTGCCTTCCTTCAGCATCCGGAGGATGACCGTCGCCATGGGGTTGGCGGCATAGGAGTCGCCCGTCGAAGGGTTGAAGAGGAATCCGTCCTCGCTGGTGGCAATATTCCTTTTCAGTTGCATATCCTGTTAGTTGCCGTGTCGTCTGTCATGTGCAAGGCTTCGCGCTCATCGATGCCACCCGTTCACCACGGTCGCAGCAGCACCCAGATGTAGTCGTCCATCAATACCCCGTTCTTGAAGACCGCTTTCCTCCGCACACCCTCGAGATAGAAGCCGTTCTTCTCCAGGACGCGCATGGAGGCCTTGTTGCCCTCGAACACCTCCGAGTAGATGCGGACGATGTCGAAGGTCCGGAAGCAGTGCTCCACCATCTGCCGGACGGCCTCGGAGGCGACGCCCCTGCCCCAGTGGGCCGCACCGACCCAGTATCCGAGCTCGGCCGATTTCGCGTACACGTCGCCGTTGAGAATGAGGCCGATGCCGCCCGCGAAGGCGCCGTCGGCCTCGATGGCGAAGTTGACGGGGAGTTGGGATGCCGTCACCGTGTCGATCCATGCCTGCCCGTCGTTCTCCGTGTAAGGGTGGGGGAAGTAGTCGCGCAGGTTGTTCCAAACCCGGATATCGTTCGCCTGTTGCACCAGGGGGTCGAGGTCGTCTGGGCGCCAGGGTCGTATCCGTATGTCGCTCGCGTCTGTCATGGCCTTTCGTTGGATGCGTCCATCGGGCGAATCCTACGCTCCCCGTGTCCTAAAATTATGTGAAAGGCCTTGAATCTTGCCGGGGCCTGGTCTCGGGTCCGTCACGCCATCCGTTCGTTTTCGCCCTGGGGCGGCCGTATCTTTGGTCATGACCGATTTCAGCCAGATCCGCACCGAGGCCGATGCCGCCTTCCTCTATGGCATCCTGGCCGAGCATGAGAAGGACGCCGTGGTGGCGGCGATATTCCGCGAGATGAGCGAAGTCGAAAAGGGCCATGCCCTGGCCTTCCTCGCGGCCCGGGGACAGGGTCCGGAAGCCATGCCGCCCCCTTCGGGCAGGGCGCGGACGCTGGCATGGGTCGGTCGCGTCCTGGGCTACGACTACCTGCTGGGCGTGCTGCTCGACACGGAGAAGGGCGTCTCGCGGTCGATCCTTTCGGCGCGCAGCCGACAGCGTTCGGAGGCGAGCCTCTCCGACACCTCGCACGTGGCCATCCTCCGCAACCTCCTCGCCAGGGATGCGAAGATACCGGCCTCACAGCTGGCCCGCTTCGAGAAGCGTCACCGTTCGGTCGGAGGCAACGCCCTACGTGCCGCCGTGTTGGGCGGCAACGACGGGCTGGTCTCCAACTTCAGCCTCGTGATGGGCATCGCCGGAGCCACGGGCGGGGGAAGGGAGGTGCTGCTGACCGGCATCGCCGGATTGCTCGCGGGCGCCCTTTCCATGGCGCTTGGCGAGTGGATATCGGTTCGCAGCTCCCAGGAGCTGCTCGAGAACCAGATGCGTCTGGAGGCCGAGGAGCTTCGCGTCAGCCCGGCGGACGAGGAACGCGAACTCGCACTCATCTACCGATCGAAGGGCATCCCGGAGGAACAGGCCCGCCGGATGGCACACGACCTCTTGGCAGACCCCGCCAGGGCCCACGCCACCCTGGTCAGCGAGGAACTCGGCATACGTCCCGAGGAGCTCGAGGGCTCCGCCTGTGAAGCCGCCTATACCTCCTTCCTGCTCTTCGCCCTCGGGGCCGTCATCCCCGTGGCACCGTATTTCTTCACCACCGGGACAACGGCCATCGCCCTCAGCGCCGGCCTCAGCGCGGCAGGCCTCTTCGGTATCGGCGCCGCCATCACGCTATTCACCGGCAGGTCCGTGTGGTCGTCAGGCTTGCGCCAGGTGCTCTTCGGGATGCTCGCCGCCGCCGTCACCTTCGCCATCGGGAAATGGATCGGCGTGGCCGTGGCCGGGTGAAGATGGTCTTCCCGGATTCTTGATAATCCTGCCGTGGGACATCCCGTCAGGCCGTGGGGAAATGTTAATGTAACGTGAATTTCCATCAAATGGACGTTGCCAACCCCACCATGTCTGAACGAATCGCATCACTATGACAAGGGGATGGTTGGAGGGCAATACATTTGTTCATAGGATATCCGCTTCGCCTTCGCCACGGGATATTCAAAAATCATTTTGGTATGAATGGCTTACAGAGGGCTAGTTGGACTGCCGCTGCAGTTTCTACATGTCTCTTATTTTCTTGCACCCACGACCCGTTGGACGGCTATAGCGGGAACCCCGGGGGCATGAAGGAAATTCCTGGCAGCGTGGGCAGGAACTGCAGTACCGACTCGGTGTATTATTCCAACGACATCTTTCCGTTGATCAGCTCCACCT
>RGVM01000312.1 GCA_010027295.1 Chitinophagia bacterium | reverse complement strand
GTCCAAGATGCCCAATCGGCCTCTGTTAGCAATCCGGATATCTTGCAAAATACTTCGGGCGCCTCTGCGAGGTTACGCATCCGGGTGGCCCAGGGCTCTGTCAGCCCCGCGCGTATCCCCGGCTTCCCACAATGGTCGAGCATGAACGACACGCCCGGACAGCGCTCGACAAGGGCGATGGCGTCGACCATCTGGTCGTGCGTGATGCATAACTCGAAGTGAAAACCCAGGTCCCAGGCCTTCTTCACCCCCGCGACGAAGTCTTCCTGCAGGCAGAAGCCCTTCGGCCGGCCCTGTATGTTGTGCCGGATACCCTTGAGCAAGGGGTTCGCCGCCAGGGCCTGCAGCACGCCGTCGAGCGCTGCCGGATCCGTCAGCTCCGCATGCGCCACGATGCCGACGATGCGAGGGTCGAGCCGGGCAAGACCGAGGACCCAGTCGGCCTCGGCCACGGAATGCCTCGGATGGCAGTCGCATTCCACGAAGATCATCCGCTCCACGGCGATGCCAAGGGTGGCTTCCCGGTAGGCATCCGGTAAGAAGTCGTGCGCAAAGGGGGAATCCTCCGAAATCCAGCGGTACTCAAACAGGGAAGGACTCCAAAAATGGGCGTGGGCATCGGTGACGGGCAACATGGCGTCGGCGTTTGGGGTCTGTTGGATGGCATGCTGGAGGCAGGCCGGGCCAAATGTACCGGACTTTTCATATCTTGTACTCATGAGACTTCTGATCGCTATTACCCTTGCCTGGGCATCGTTCACACCCTTCCGCGCCTCTGCACAGAGTGCCTCCGAAACCGAACTCCTACGAAGGTTGGAGGAACTCCGAAAGGCCATGATCGATGCAGATGGAAAGGCCCTCGACGAACTGACCTCCGACAAGCTCAGCTACGGGCATTCCAACCTGAGGATCGAGGACAAGCAGGCATTCATCCGGAAACTTGTTTCCGGGGAAAGCGACTTCCTCTCTATGGAACTGTCCGAGAAACTGGTCACCCTCTCCGGCCGCACGGCCCTGCTGCGCTGCAAACTGACAGGCGAAACCATGGACGACGGCAAGCCCGGCCAACCGAGGCTGCATGTGCTCATGGTCTGGCAGAAGGAGGGCGGCCGTTGGAGGCTGCTGGCTCGACAGGCCGTCAAGATTCTCTAAATAGACGGGGCCGATCATCTATAGCACTCTAGGCCCTCTCCAGTCCCATACCATCACATCCCACAGGGCGCCTCCGTATTCGAGTGTGTCCACCACCTCGAAACCCGTACGGATATGCGCTTTCAGCGAACGCGGATTCTCGCGGTCGACATCGCAGGCGCAGTATTCGAACTTGTCCGACAGACCTTCCCGGAAGAAGCCGTACATCGACTGTACGAGCCCCAGTCCGCGATAACCCTTCCCGACGCAGAGTTGTCCGACGACGACGTAGCTGGAATCACGCAGCAGACGCCCCCTGAACAGGATGGCATCGAGCTTGCCGAAGAGGTCCTCCAGCAGCGGATGCCCATGCCTGAGGTCCGGAAAGGTCACCAGGGCGTATCCGACAACATGGCCATCCGACCTGGCCACCACAGAGGGATGAACCCAATGCATTTCCTGCAGGAAATCCAGAGTGTACACGGCCGTGGTGAAGCCCTCTCGCAGCGCCTCCTCCCTGGGCAGGAGATGCTTTAGGTTCTGCTGCTGCAACAGGCGGATGCCCTCAAGGTCAGCTACCGAATCTGTCCATCCTATGCGCAGGTCTTCCGTCATGCTCGCATTTGAGTGAAAGATACGAGGATGGCACTTGTAATTATCGGCCATGGAGCGAGCGCGATGTAGGTTTCTGATGACTGCTAGCTCGGTAATTACGGAAATGAGAGGAGTGACTATGCTATCGGTTTGTCTCGGCCTCTGCGGCTATATAGCCAAAGGAGGCCCATTGTCCGCCAGACAGGATCCTGTCGAAAATCTGACGCGCACCGTGGGTGTCGCCACGCATCAGGAGATAGCACCCCAGTCCATACCCGAAAGAAGCGGATGATAATCCTTCTCGACTCTCGAAAGCCTTCCTTGCCTCTGAAGGGTCGGAATTGTCGATGTAGAGCCGCAGGATGGCAAGGTAGTCGGCATTTTCAATAAGTTCCATATCCGGGTCCACCTTGCGCAGGAACCGTCTGGCGACACCCCGTCGACCCATACGCAGCAGCGTCAGATGATGCCAGTTGGCGGCCGATACGAACATGTCGTTGTTCTTAGACACTTTCAGGCATTCCCTCCAGGCATGCGAGGCCGCACGATAGTCATGCCTGAGGTAAAGTGCCAGCCCCAGATGGTACCAGATGTTTGACTGCAGGGTGCTGGTGGGGAGGTTCTTCTGGTTGGGCATGCCGTCCGGCTCGACATCGTCGGGTCGACCTTTCACGAGTGCCGCAGCCCTCCGAAGGTCGCCGACGGCGCTGTCGAGGCAGCGCAGCGTGATCCAGCGATGGCCCCGGTGCCGAAAGAAACGGGCATCCTCCGGATGGATCTGAAGGCCGATGGTGTACACCTCGATGGCATCATGGTACCTTCCGAGGTATCCCAGCCTTCGGCCCAGCCAGATGAGGGCTTCAGGGTCGGAAGGGTCTAGGCTGGCTTCCACCTGCGCCCGCTTGAGGTCCAGCTCCATCTTGCGGCGCGCATCGTCGGAAAGCGCTGGCATGGGGTGGGAGCCCCTGGGCACGCAGATGGGGGACTGTGCCGTCAGGGCGAGCGCCTGACAGAGCATGAGGAACAGGAACGGCAAGGTCCGGAGTCGCATGGGCAAGACTCCGTAGGGCCGGGTATCAGCGGCCGCTGCCCCAGCCGATGATATCGTTGGCATTGGCAAAGAGTAGCAGGGCGAGCAGGATGACCATTCCCACGATCTGGGCATACTCGAGAAACTTGTCACTGGGCTTGCGTCCCGAGATGATCTCGTAGATGGTGAACACGACATGCCCCCCGTCAAGTGCCGGAATGGGCAGTAGGTTCATGAAGGCGAGCATGATCGAGAAGAATGCGGTGATGTTCCAGAAGACCTCCCAGTCCCAGCCTTGGCCGGGGAAGATGGAACCCATCGACTTGAAGCCTCCGAGTCCCTTGTAGGCGCCGGTGGACGGGTCGATGATCTTGCGGAACTGTGCCACGTACGATGTCAGCTTGTCGATGGCCCCGGCGGGGAACGACTCGAAGAAGCCGAAAGTGCGGGTCTCCATGCGGTACATACCCATAGTTTCGAGTTCCTCCATGCTCGGCACCGCAGGATGGAAGCCGATGGCGCCGTCTTTGCCGAGTACGGTGGCCAGCCTTTCCGTACGGCCCTGGCGCTCCACCTGCAACTGTACGGTGTCACCGTCGCGTCCGCGTATGACGGGCTTTATCTCGTCGAAGTAACGGATGGGCGCCGCGTCGATGGCCGTGATCCGGTCGCCGGCCTTGAGTCCGTACAGGCGGGCATTGCCATGGCGGGGATGCGCGGCATCAGCATCGGAGCCCTACGGCCCGACTCGACGAGTTTCTCGATCAGGTTGGCAGGCAGCCGTATTTCCATACGACGTCCGTTGCGCTCCAGGGTCACACTCTCACCGACGAGCATCTCCGCATTGAGGTCCTCGAAATACGCCACGGGCTTCCCGTTGATCGCCAGTATGCGGTCACCGTTTTGAAGCCCCAGTTCTCCGGCGAGGCTGTCGACGCACCACACCCCGTCGGGCATGCCGGCCAGGGGCAGCTTGCGCTCCCCCCATACCCAGAGCGTCATGGCATAGATGACGAACGCCAGGATGATGTTCATGGTGACGCCGCCGATCATGATGATGAGCCGCTGCCAGGCGGGCTTGCTGCGGAACTCCCATGGCTCCGCCGGCTTCTTGAGTTGCTCACGGTCCATGCTCTCGTCCACCATGCCTGCGATTTTCACGTAGCCGCCCAGGGGCAGCCATCCGATGCCGTATTCCGTATCGCCCACCTTTCTCCGGAAGAGCGAGAACCAGGGGTCGAAGAAGAGGTAGAACTTCTCCACCC
>RGVM01000311.1 GCA_010027295.1 Chitinophagia bacterium | reverse complement strand
CCGGTCAGCCTCCGTGAAAACCGCAAACCCCGTACCTTTGAATCATGACAGGACTCTACTTCACGTTGGTCCTCCTCGGCACCTTCCTGGCCATGGAAGCCGTGACATGGGCCACCCACAAATGGGTCATGCACGGGTTTCTTTGGTACCTGCATCGCGACCACCATCAGGTCGAACCCGGCTTCTTCGAGAAGAACGACGCCTTCTTCTTCATCTTCGCCGTCCCCAGCATGCTGCTCATCATGTTCGGCAGCATGGATGGCGTGTGGTGGATGCAGGCAGTCGGCTTCGGTATCATGGCCTACGGCTTCGCCTACTTCATGGTGCACGATGTCATCATCCACCAGCGGTTCAAATGGTTCTCCCGCAGCCGCAACACCTATGTGCGGGCCATCCGCTGGGCCCACAAGATGCACCACAAGCATCTTGGCAAGGAACACGGCGAGAGCTTCGGCATGCTCTACGTGCATCGGAAATACTGGGAGAAAGTCCGACGTGACAACCGGCTGATGGCGGACCGCCGGGTCGAATACGCTCCCGAGGGCGACTGAGCCCCCAAACCGCCCTGCCATCCGCAGTCCCAACACATATGACGCCATCATCGCTGGAATGGGCTGCGCCGGCCTCAGCCTGGCCATACACATGGCCCGCTCCCCCTGGGCCGAGGGCCGACGAATCCTGATAGTAGACCGCGACCGGAAGGACCGGAATGACCGCACCTGGTGCTTCTGGGAGACCGGTGCCGGTCCCTTCGAAGACATTGTACACCGCCGCTGGGAGAAAGCCTGGTTCCATGCACCCGGCTACTCGGGCCTTAAGGACCTAGCCCCCTACGCCTACAAGATGGTCCGCGGTATCGACTACTACCGCCATTGCATGCAGATCCTGTCGGCCCACCCTTCCTTCGAGATCCGCCACGGCGAAGTCGAATCCCTGTCCTCGGAGTCCGAAAACGCTTCCGTCCGCATAGACGGCATCGAATACAAGGGACACTACGTCTTCAACAGCATCCTCTTCGAGCCGCCCGTCATAGCCACCCATGAGATCCAGCTCCTACAGCATTTCAAGGGTTGGGTCATCGAGACGGAAACAGACCGATTTGACTCACGAGAGGCTACGCTCATGGACTTCCGGCCACCGCAGGACCACGGCACAACCTTCGTCTATGTCATGCCCCTCTCCCCCCGCCGGGCACTTGTCGAATACACCCTCTTCACACCGGCCCTGCTAGACAGCAACACGTACGACAAAGGCCTGTCCGACTATATCGACAACCACATGGGCCTCACCGACTACCGGGTGGCGGAAGAGGAGTTCGGCGTGATACCCATGACCAACCACCGCTTCCCCTCCCGCGAAGGAAGGGTCTTGCATATCGGCACCGCCGGCGGACAGACGAAGGCCTCCTCAGGCTATACTTTCCGCTTCATACAAAAGCACTCTGCACGCATCGTCGCATCACTGGAGGCGAAGGGACATCCCTTCGACACGAAAGGCTTCTGGAAGGGGCGCTACGACTGGTACGACAGCGTCCTCTTGCATATCCTGCACCATCGAAAACTAGAAGGATGGTTTGTGTTCCGCGAACTCTTCCGCAACAACCCGCCCCGAAGGATCCTCAAGTTCCTCGACAATGAGACAACGTTTCCCGAAGAAGTGCGCCTGCTGAACTCACTGCCACAGTGGCCTTTCATGAAGGCCGGTCTCCGGGAACTGATGAACCGGTTCAAGGGCTAGGCGGTTTCGACTGAAGCGGCTTTGTGGAGCGCCCGGACTCAGTTCAACCCGATCACCCGTGCGATGGCCCCAGCCACGATGACATGACCCCTCGGGGTGAGATGAATATCGTTGCGGAAGAAAAGGCTTTGCTGGTCGGCGACCGCCTGGAAAGCCTGGCCCAGGTCGATGAAGTTGATATGCCTCTCCTCTGCAAAACGCCGTACCTCTTCGTGGAGAGAATCCTCCGAACAACAGCGGTTCTCATACGCGTGGGTCTTGTTCGGGATCATCATGATATATAAGGGCACCCCCCTGGCCTCGAGGTTCTTCTGCAACAATGTCAGGTTGCCGTAGGCCATTTTCCGAAAGGGATACTCTTCGGGTGTCAGATGCAGGATATCGTAGCCATAGTCGGAGGGAGGGGGATGAGTGGCCCTTCTGTACTCGAACTGCTTTTGCACCTTCCGTGTCAGCCTTGCCAGGTAAGAGTAGCGGAGGAGCGTGATGGCCAGACTCCGTGAGCCTCCATTGACCGCCGTCACTCTGGTGTAGTCGGTATCGTTCGCCTTGTCGAGGTACTCCCAGTCGTTGATATAGTCGTTCGCGAAGATCTGCAAGACGATGTGCGTGGGCCGGAAGTCCCTGAGGATCTCATCCAACTTCAGCCTGTAAATCAAAGGCGAATAGCTTGAAACACCGTAGTTGCGGACGAGTACGGAGGGGTTGCGTGCCTCCAGCATGCCCACGAAACTGCTGTCCCAGTCGACTTGGTTAGCCTCGGTGAAGGAGTCACCCAGGAAGGCCACCCGGGCTTGCGGGTTCGCAAGAGCACGGGGTTCCCTGTCCCCTGAGATACGGCACCCCTGCTCGTCGTAGCGGATGCGTATGCCCCCATACTCGCCCGATGGGTTGTGCATAATGAAACTGTAGTTCCGGGGATGGACATGGTGCAGACGACTGTCAGGCTCTACGGGCGTGCTGCCATAGCCGATGCCGAGAATGCGCAGGATGAGTTCCGCAAGGAGGAGGGAGAGGACCAGCGATGAGGCCGATACGAGTAGCCCGTAACGGAGATTGCGGTGTGCGCCTTTGCCGTTCGTATTCATGCGTTAGAAAGGACGAATGTACGAGGACAAGGGTACCCGCCATGCCCGATGTGGGAAATACATAGGAGTATGCCGTATCCTTCAGCCTCACCTCAACCCTGACGACAGCCCTCGACCCAACTCATACAGCCGCCTCGGCCTTCATGGCCTTCGTCAGGCGGTTGCGTTCGTGCTCGTCCAGGATCACCTTCCGCATGCGGATGTAGTTGGGGGTCACCTCGATGCACTCGTCGAACTGGATATACTCCATGCACTCTTCCAGGGTCATTAGTCGCTTGGGGGCGATATTGGTGGCCGCGTCGCTACCACTGGCACGCATGTTGGTGAGCTTCTTGCCCTCGTTTGCGTTGACGACGAGGTCGCCGGGCTTGTTGTTTTCGCCGATGATCATGCCCTTATAGACCTCTTCGCCGGGATCTACGAAGAAGAAGCCGCGGTCCTGGAGCTTGTCGAGCGAGTAGGCGGTCGTCGTGCCGGCCTCCTTGGCGAGCAGCACTCCGTTGTTGCGGCCGGGGATGGGGCCCTTCCAGGGCTTGTATTCGCTGAACCGGTGGGCCATGACGGCTTCGCCGGCGGTGGCAGTGAGCATCTGCGTGCGCAGTCCGATCAGGCCTCGGCTGGGGATCTCGAACTCGAGGTGCTGCATGTCGCCCTTGGTCTCCATGACGAGCATCTCACCCTTGCGGCGACTGACCATGTCGATGACCTTCGAGGCAAACTCCTCGGGGACGTCAACCACCAGCACCTCGTAAGGCTCCGACTTGACGCCGTCGATCTCCTTGACCAGTACCTGCGGCTGGCCTACGGTAAGTTCATATCCTTCGCGGCGCATCGTCTCGATGAGGATACCGAGGTGCAGGATGCCACGGCCGTACACCAGGAAGTTGTCTCCGCCCTCAGACTCATGCACGCGCAGGGCCAGGTTCTTCTCCGTCTCCTTGATGAGGCGGTCGCGCAGGTGGCGGCTCGTGACGAACTTGCCGTCCTTCCCATAGAAGGGCGAGTTGTTGATGCCGAACTGCATACTCATCGTCGGCTCGTCGACGCTGATGACGGGCAGAGCCTCTGGCTGCTCCGCGTCAGCGATGGTGTCGCCGATGTTGAAACCTTCGATGCCAACGACGGCGCAGAGGTCGCCAGCGTTCACCTGCTCGACCTTGCGCTTGCCCATGCCCTCGAACACGTATAGTTCCTT
>RGVM01000032.1 GCA_010027295.1 Chitinophagia bacterium | reverse complement strand
CCGTCTTCGTGGCGATTGGGACTACGATGCGAAAGGTACGGGGCGACCGCCGGGCATACAGGGCCATCGACCATGACATTCCCGCATTCGCTGCCCGGGCGGCCGCTTCGCAGGGCGTCCGCGCTTTCGGCCTCGTCTCGGCCGTGGGGGCGGATGCGACGCTTCGCTCGAACTTCTACCTGAGGCTGAAGGGTGAGACGGAGGAGGAAGTGTCCCGTCATGGAATCCCCAGCGTCATGTTGGCAAGGCCCTCCTTCCTGATGGGGGCTCGTGAAGAGCGCAGACCGGCAGAACGCCTCGCGCAGCTGCTCTTGGTGCCGCTGTTGGACAACATACTTCCCCGCCGATGGTCACGCTACCATTCCATCCGGGCTGCCGATGTTGCAAAGGCACTGCTGCAGGGGGCGAAAAGTCTCCGGGACGGCCGGCATATCCTAGAATACGAGGATATGATGGCCCTGTCTAAGGGCTGCTGACCGGGAGGGTCATTCCTCCTCATCAGGGGCTTCGCCGCCAAGGTTGAGCATGGAGCCCATCAAGTCGTTGAAAGACAAACGGTCGTCCAGCAGTTTCTTGCTGATCAGAGAATGCGTGGAGAGCCCGTGCAGTACGAACTCCATCCACAAGAGCGTCTCATTCTCCGTCGCATCGGGAAAGGTCTTCCTGACAAGCGCATGCAGTCCATCGACCCGGTGGAGTTCCGTCACCCGCTCACCGTCGCGCATGCGGAAAGGCATGTCGAGCCGGTTGCCGGCATCGAACCAGCCGATGATGGCACGGTATGGGTTCTCCGCGGATGCGGTTTCCCTGCCCTTTCGCTTCTTGAAGGAGTCCGGGCTGGGGAAATACAGGCTGAAAACGCTGCGGAGGGCCTTGTCGAGGAGGTTCAGTGATACCTGCAAAGGACCTTCCTGCTCGCCTTCATAGACCAGCTCGATCTTGCCTGTGACGGAGGGGATGATGCCCGCCAGATCGCCAATCCATATCTGCGTGCGCTTCTCGCGATTGATGAGGGCACGCCGTTCGGCGGCGCTGACGGCGTTCTCGTAGGCCGAAATGGTGAGTCGCGCCGAGACCCCGCTCTTCTGGTCGACATATTCACTGCCGCGTGCTTCGAAGGATACCTGCTCGATGATGCGCCGGATCAGGGGTTCCGTGCGCACCCTTTTGCGCTGCTCGGGTAGGATATGGGCTTCCTGTTCGGTGATGGCCAGGGCTGTCTCGACCGACTTCGGGTAGTGGGTCAGGATCTGGCTCTCGATGCGGTCCTTGAGCGGGGTGACGATGGTGCCGCGGTTGGTATAGTCCTCAGGGTTGGCAGTGAAGACGAAGAGCACGTCGAGGGGCATGCGTAGCCGGAAGCCGCGTATCTGCACGTCGCCCTCCTGGAGGATGTTGAACAGCGCCACCTGGATGCGGGCCTGCAGGTCGGGCAGCTCGTTGATGACGAATATGCCCCTGTTGCTGCGCGGGATGATGCCGTAGTGCAGCACACGCTCGTCGGCGAAGCTGAGGCGCAGGTTGGCGGCTTTCACGGGGTCGATGTCGCCGATTAGGTCGGCCACGCTGACATCAGGTGTCGCCAGCTTCTCCCCATAGCGTTCGCTTCGGTGCAACCAGCGGATGGGCGTCCCGTCCCCCTCGCGAGCGATGCGTTCCTTCGCATAGGCGGAGATGGGATGGAAGGGGTCGTCGTTCACCTCGCTGCCCTCCACGATGGGGATATACTCGTCGAGGAGGTCGACCATCTGCCGGGCCATCCGCGTCTTGGCCTGCCCCCGAAGACCCAGGAACAGGATGTTATGTCGTGACAGCAGGGCCCGTTCGGTATCAGGGATGACCGTCTCCTCGTATCCGAGGATGCCGGGGAAGCTGCCTCCTCCCTTACCCAGTCTGCGGATGAGGTTCTCCCTGACCTCTTCCTTTACGGAACGGGATTCATATCCTGAACTCCTAAGTGCTCCCAGGGTGTCGGGTCTCATGTGTATACGTTTGGCTTGGGACGGGGTTCAGTACATGGTCCTGCTGCGTCCGCTCTCGAAGTCTCGGAAGAGGAAGCTTCCCAGTCGGTCGAGAGAGGCGAAGAAGGCCTTGCCGCCGTTGGTCTCCGTGAACTCCTGCACAAAGCGCTGGAGATAGGGGTCGCTGGCGATCATGAAAGTCGTGATGGGGATCTTGAGCTTCTTGCATTGGGCCGCCAGGTTGAGGCAGCGGGTGGTGATCTTCCTGTCGAGGCCGAAGCTGTTTTTGTAATAGCGTCCTCCGATCTTCAGGCATGTGGGCTTGCCGTCTGTGATCATGAAGATCCTACGGTTTGGGTTTCGGCGCCTGCGGAGGATGTCCATCGCCATCTCCAGTCCTGCCACCGTGTTGGTATGGAAGGGCCCCACCTGCAGGTAGGGTATGTCCTTCACCTCGATCATGGATGCATCGTCGCCGAAGGTGACGATGTCGAGTGTGTCTTTCGGGTATTTGGTGCGGATGAGCTCGGCCAGCGCCATCGCCACCTTCTTGGCCGGCGTGATGCGGTCCTCGCCGTAGAGGATCATGGAATGCGAGATGTCGATCATGAGCACGGTGGACGTCTGCGCCTTGAAGTCGGTCTCCCGCACTTCTAGGTCCTCCTCTGCCATGCCGAACTCGTCAATGCCACGGGAAATCTGAGCGTTGCGGATGGAGCTGACGAAGTCGATCTGTTCGAGGGTGTCGCCGAAGCGGTAAGGCCTGGTCTCGGGATTGCCCTCGTCGCCCTGTCCGGGACGGTTCGTCCGGTGTTCTCCGGGGCTCGACTTGCGCAGTTTGCCGAAGACCTCTTCGAGGCTACGCTGCCGGATGTCCTTCTCGGTCCGTGCCGTGATGGAGAAAGTGCCCGAGCGGGGATCTTCATTGAGGTATCCTTTCTCCTTCAGGTCCTCTATGAAGTCTCCCATCCCGTAGCTCTCGTCGGTGAGGCGGTACTTCCTGTCGAGCTGGTTCATCCAGTCGAGGGCCTCTGCGGCATCGCCGCTGGTGTAAGGGAGGAGTTGCATGAAGACATCCAGGAGTCGCTCAAAGCCTCCTTTCCCACCCTCTGTCGGGTCAAAACTCCTGAATTGGTAACCGTTCATCCCTTCCTCCACATAGTTCATATCAAAAAGCGCAGGGTTGGTCCGGGAAGGCCCTGCCGGGACCTTCCGGAGCCGTCACCTCGCTGTCGAGTCGGTCGCACCGGCGGTGGTTGGTGACGGGGCCGCAGCGTCGAACTGGCTCTTGATGCCCTTGAGGTATTCCTGCAGCGCTAGTGCCTGGCGGATCTCGATGAAGAGACCGCGCTGGCGGTTGCTGAGGTTGTCGCCCTGTCCGGCCAGGACCTCCTGGACGGCTGACAGCAACTGCTCTCCGGACATGTCACCGAGGTTGGCGTAGTAGCCAACCTGTTGTGCCAGGTCCTTGCCGACCGCGTCGGAGATTTTATCGCCGAGCGCCTTGTCGCCCGAGCGGTATGCCAGGTCAGCCATCTGGATACTGATCATGTCGTGCTGGTTCTGGCGGCTGGCGAGTCCGTAGGGTACGTTGTCGGCATGCATGTTGGAGTCGAGCCGTCGAAGTAGCAGCCTGGCATCGTCCAGTCTCCCGTTGTTGACGAGGCTGCCGGCCACTTCCACGAAGGACTGGCGGATACCGAGCAAATGGCGGCGGTTCTCCTCGTCGAAGTATACGTCCTTGCGGTCGGAACCACCGAAGGCGAAGGCCTTCTTCAGTTTTTCGAAGGCCCAACTATCGTTCACCATATTTTGACCCTGCAATGGTACAAGGCGATAGCTCATGCCGTCATTGCGTAGGTATTGGGCGAAGCCGAGCTCACCGAAGGGGGAGGTGAAGTAGATGGGTCTCCTCCATTTGTTGGCGGCGATGATGTTAAGCACGGCCATGTCGTTCTTGAGAAGGATGTTGCGAGTGAGCTCGAATCGGATTTCGGGGAGGACGGCGTCGCCGGGGTTGACGGTCCCGTTGCGGCGTACCAGGGCCGTATCCACGGAGATGCTCACCTTCTTCACGGGGAGGTAGTTGGTCGTGGTGCCGTCCTGCAGCGGGAGTTGTTTGGAGGGGTCGTCACTTCCGATGAAGTCGCTCATCAGGCTGTAGAGGTCGACGTACCGGCTTTGTTCGCTCACACCGGGCGTCTCGTAATAGCGAACGAAGTCTCGTTTGTTGCCCTCTATCTTGTCTGCCGTCCAAATGACATCGATCGGGTCGCTCTGGTTAACCTTGTAGCGAAGCTGGTTGATATACCAGTCGATGCCGAGGAGGCTGTAGTTAATGACTCGGACGTCTCGGCGGATGCCTTCCACCTCCTGTGCGTACCAGAGGGGGTAGGTGTCGTTGTCGCCGAAGGAGAAAAGGATTGCGTTGGGGGCGCAGCTTTCGAGGTAGTTCTTGGCGAGGTCGCTCGCCAAGGTCTTCCGGCTCCTATCGTGGTCGTCCCATTCCTGGGCGGCCATGAGGGTGGGCACTGTCAACAGGCAGGCAAGCCCTGCCACGTAGTTTGCGGGTTTCTCGCCCAGGAACCGCTGCAACCATTCCCTGACCTGCATCACGCCGAGGCCTATCCAGATGGCGAAGGCGTAGAACGACCCGACGTATGCGTAGTCGCGCTCTCTGGGCTGGTTGCCTGCCTGGTTCAGGTAGAATACGATGGCGAGGCCGGTAAATACGAAGAGAAGGAGGCTGACGAAATTGCCCTGCCTGTCCTTACGGTACTGGAAGAGCAGCCCCAGGATGCCTAGGGCCAGGGGAAGGGCGAACAGGGTGTTGTGGGCCTTGTTGGTTTTCAGGGTGTCGGGCAGTTTCTCCTGGTTTCCGAGCAGTGCGTTATCGACGAAGGATATCCCGGTGATCGTATTGCCGTCGCGAACATTGCCGAGTCCCTGTATGTCGTTCTGTTTGCCTATGAAGTTCCATCCGAAGTAGCGCAGGTACATCCATCCGATCTGGTAGCCGAGTGCCCACTTGATGTTGTCGAGCTGGGTAGGCTTTTCATCGTCGCCCAGGTTCAGCCATTGCTTATAGAAGGTGGCATGTCCCTGGTCGTTGCTGGCGTCCCAGACGCGGGGGAGGAACATCTTGTCCTCGGGGGCGTAGACGGGGTTGACGTCGTAGCCGGCGCTGACATAGCGGTCCTGGCCTTTCACGTACTTCATCTCACCCTGCTCATAGTCGGTGGGCTGGGCGGTGAAGACCTGGCCGTAGATGAGCGGGAAGTCACCGTACTGCTCGCGACCGAGGTATCCCACGAGGCTCATGGGGTTGTCAACGTTATACATGTCCACGGCCGGGTCCGAGGCAGACCTTACCAGGGTGGTGAGGTATGTGGAGTAGCCGATCATCATGAAGGAGAAGCACCAGAGGGCCAGCTTCAGGAAGTAGGGGTTCTTGCGGAGTGCCGGGAGTCCGTACACGCCGCCTGCTACCACCGCCGCCAGCACGGCCAGGCCCTTCAGGATGGATGCGCCTCCCGAGCCGGAGGCCACGAAGGGGTAGAGGATAGCAAGTGCCATCATCGAGAGCCAGGCGATGAAAGCGGGCCTGGGCACGTCACTCCCACCGCCCAGCCGTATGCCGTACCAGATGAGGCCTGACAGTAGTGCGAAATAGACGGCGAAGCCAGTGAAGAAGGGAAGTCCAAGTGTGTTGACGAAGAATATGTCGAAACTGCCGGCTGCCTTAATGGTATACTGTATGACCACCTTCTGGGTGACCCCCGTGATGGCACAGCCGATGAGAAAGGCCCAGAAAGTACCCCATGCTGTCGCCCGGTAACGCCGGAAGTAGTAGATCATCACGATCGCGGGGATCGTGAGCAGGTTCAGCAGGTGCACGCCGATGGATAGTCCCATCATAAAGAAAATAAGGACGATCCAACGGTCGGCCCCCGGCTTATCGGCCTGGTGCTCCCACTTCAGCATCATCCAGAATACGACGGCTGTGAACAGGGAGGACAGCGCGTACACCTCACCCTCCACGGCCGAATACCAGAAGGAGTCACTAAAAGTATATGCCAGGGCGCCTACGATACCAGCGGCCAGGATGCTGAAAGTTTCATTGTCGGTCAGGTTTTCTTCGAGCTTGCCGTAGATTTTCCGAGCGAAGTGTGTGATCGTCCAGAACAGGAAGAGTATTGTGAAGCCGCTAGCCAGGGCGCTCATGACGTTCACGGCCTTGGCCGCCGTCATCGGATCGTCGCCGAAGGCCACAATGAAGACCCTCCCGAGCAGGACGAACAGCGGGGCGCCGGGCGGGTGCGGTATCTGGAGTTTGAAACAGGAGCTGACGAACTCGCCGCAGTCCCAAAGAGATCCGCCCGCCTCCGAAGTCATGATGTAGACGGCGCAAGCGATGAGGCCGACAATCCAGCCCGTGATGTTGTTCTTTGTGCGGAATGACATGGAAGAAGGGATGTGTTTGTGAGGCAAACGTACTCATTTTTGGCCAAAGGCAAGGCTCGTACGGCACCGGCATGACCGTCGGAGCTCATTCGAAACGAACGCGTACAATGTGGTAGAAGTGGCTTCGCTGAAGAGGCCTCACCTTCCCTCCCGACGCCGATTCCGGCGGCAGCTGCAGTCCGAAGAGCCCGGAGGCCTTTCCCTTGTTGATGGCGATCTCCAGATAGCCGGCCGCGTTGAAAAGGGCGAGCTTCTCCCCCTCGGGCACATCGGCGTAGCTCTCGCTGAGCCGGTCTATCCACTCGTTCCTGAGGAAGGATATCTGGAAAGGCCTCCCTTTGCGCTGGGCCTCGAAGCTTTCCTTTGTGATGTCTACGACCACGTTCTCGAAGGGATCGATGTGGATGACATGTCCCTCCATCCAGTCAGCGTCCATCCGCGATGTCGGCCGGCCCTTGATCCTGTACGACACGCGGGGGTCGCCGATATCGGTGAGTTTCTCGCCCTCCGTCAGTCGGCGGAAGGCTCCGGCCATCGCGTCGGCGAAGTGTAGCACGTCGCGCCGGCGCGAGGGGTTCAGCTTTACGGCTACCACCTCGTCTGGGCCCTCGCCGAAAAAAAGGCCCAGCAGCCCGTTGTCGGCGACAGCCACATGGGAGCCGTCCTTCCTCGCCAGCAGGAAGTGGTCCTGTCCTCCATCGAAGAGGTCCACCAGCACCATGTGGAAGGTTCCCTTCGGAAAGTGCGGGAAGGCGTTACGGCAGACGTAGGCGGCATGCTGTGCGTTGAAAGGTGTCACCGAGTGGCTGATATCGACGATGCGGAAGGCGTCGCTGGCGCTCATCACTCTGCCTTTTACGGCGCCCGCAAGGTAATCCTGCTGACCGAAGTCGGATGTGAGCGTGACGATGGCCATAGGAAAGCGTTGGATCGTATCGAAGGCTTGCGAAATTAGGCATTTGCATCCATCCGCGGGATTCGTCTCGCCAGGCCGTATCCTTTCGGGATGTACCAAAATAATTTGTTACAAAGCGGGGTGCCCCATATCTTTGCACCCCGCTGTAAGGGATATTCCTATTGCCGCGATGGGTTAGATTCGGTAGCTCAGTTGGTAGAGCAATACACTTTTAATGTATGGGTCCTGGGTTCGAGTCCCAGCCGAATCACGAGAGCCCCCTGGATGTCAGGGGGCTTTGCATTTCCGGTGCTGTCCGTATCAGCCGCCGACGTGTAGGAAGGCGAGTATGAGGAACAGGTCGGCCGATCCGTCCATCGTGGGCTCGTTGGTGGAGTAGTCGGCCCAGTCGTCCCAGTAAGTGACATGCCCGGGCTGCAGATGGGCATACTCATCGGGTTGGCTTAGGCTGATCTGCAGCATGCGGTCGTGGATGGAAGCGGCGAGCGGTCCGTCCACTAGGCTTCCCTTTACGACCTTTCCGAGTAGCCGCCAGAAAGGCATGTGGACATCCACCGGGTAGTCGCCGTCCTCCGGCACACCGGTGATCATGCTGCTGCCCCAGGGGTTGAGCCCCAGCAGCCAGTTGACGTGGTCCTGCAGGAGTCCGCGATAGCGCCTGTCGCCACTCATACGCTCGTACAGCAAGGCCTGCGTGGCCACGGCGGCAGCGAAGTTGTTGCTACACCAAACGAAGAGGTGCCCCACCCCGTAGTCGTTGCGCAGGGCCTTCTCCCGTATCCTTTCCAGGTTGTGTCGATAATATCCTTCGAGCCGTCGCCTGACGACGGTGTCGGCCACCTCCCAGAGTGCATGGTGCCCGATGTTCACGTAGGGGTACATCTCGTAATGGGCTACACTGTCGCGCTCCATCCATGAGTCTGTACCGACCATGTCGGCGTATCGGATGGCGTCCTGCAGGTACTCCATGCGACCGGTGGACTTGTAGAGTTCCGCGGCCGCCCATTCCATGTCGTCAGCCCATGTGCGCTCGTTGTAGCGGTAGGGCGCTCCGTAGCTGTTACCCTGCTGGAAGCCCTCCTGCTGACGACCCATCCGGTAGAGTGACTCCGCATCGCTCAGGCATTGTGCCGAATAGGCGGCGTCGCCGAGGCGCTTCCAGATCCGGTGCCCCATCGCCATGGCGGCGGCCGAGCGTCCGGCGACATTGGCCACGCCCGTGGCTTCGCTGAGGTAGCGTCCTGTCCCCTGCGGCCTTCCCGTTGCGAAATAGGCGGCGCGGTAGCTGTTAGGCCCCCATCCATAGTTGGAAGAGTCGTTGTCGGGCATCTTGAAGCCGCGGTGGTCCCTGTCGTCGGCCACCTGGTGAATGAGCTGGTCCGGTGAGGGATGGAGCCTGTGGATCCAGTCGAGACCCCACCGGGCCTCGTCAAGGATGTCGGAGAGGCCGTTGGGTCCCGCCTGGCCCCAGGCGTTGACCCTGTCGCCAAAGGCATTCCCATACCACTCCCAGGCCATCAGCATACGGGCCGTTGCGTTGCTGCCCGTGATGAGGTACTTCAGCTGGTCGCCGGCATCATGCCAGCCACCCCGTGCATCCACATACGACGAGTCGGGCAGTCTGCCATAGAACGACCGGCCGTCGAAAGGGTGGCAGACACGGTCGATGAACGGATTGTAGCCACAACGCTGCGACTGCATGAACCGCACCACGTCCTCTTGTATCGGACCGTATCGGCCGATACGGAAGTATGGCGACCGCAACAACCCGGAGGTCCCCTCGATGCGGTACCGGCCTTCGGTGGAGACGGTGTCCATGTCCACCTCGTAACAGTGCGTAAAAGGTGGCCAGGGTGCTTTGTCCGAGAGACGCATGCCTAGACGAATCTTCACACCCTGCTCCGACACCAGCAAGAGCCGCTCCCGGCTCTGGCCCTTCGACAGCAGCAGGGCGCGCTTCGGTCCGCCCGGCGGATACCCCACGAGGTTGACCCTCAGCACCGCGTCCTGCGCCGCAGCCGATCCGGCCAGGAGTGCGGTCAGCAGCCAGACTGCCGTCAGCCGGACCATTCGATCGCTGTTCATCCACATACGCATCCCTTGGTTTTCATATCTAATGCCTGCTCTTGGCGAGGCGGAAGAGCTCCCCCTTGCTGTTGATGTTGAGCTTTCGGTAGATGGCCTTGATGTTCGCACGGACGACGTCCACAGAGATGTCCAGCTTGTCGGCGATCATCTTATAGGAAAGACCGTCGAGGATCGCGTGGGTGACATCCCGCTCCCGCTGGGTGAGCTTCTCGAAGTCCTGGTGCGACTGGTGGAAGCTGTCGATGACGTTCCTTGCGATTTTTGGGGTCATGTAGGCGCCACCGCTGGAGACGATGCTCAGCACCTCCTCCAGCCTGACATCGAAGCTCTGCTTGTCGAGGTATCCAAGGGCGCCACGCTTCAGTGCCGCGAAGATGGTTTCCGAGTCGTCGCGGATGGTGTTCATCACGATCGCCGTATCGGGGTTCGACGCCAGGATGGGCTCTATCGCGTCCAGCCCGTTCATGCCCGGCATCACGACGTCGAGCAGCACGATCTCCGCGTATACGCCGCTGGATAGGAACTGCGGCGGACTCTCGAAGATGTGACGGCATTCGAAGTCCTCGATACGGTTCACCCGTTCCCGGATGACCTCGGCCAGGATCCTGTCGTCCTCCAGCACCACCACTTGATGTTTCTTTTCCATATGGCACATTTCTTTGTCATCAAGACAGGATCCGGAACCTCATCCGGATCCAAAGGCCGTTGCCCGACCTGCCCACACCGAACTGGATATGGCCGTTGTGTTTCGATACCCGCTTGCGTAAGTTTCGAAGGCCGTTTCCACTGTCGCCCAATTCATCCGTGGATCTCAGGACGCCGCTGTCGATGGTATAGACCGTCAGATATCCGCCACGCACCTGCAGCAGGATGCGCAGAGTGTCGGCCTGCGAATGCTTGAGGGTGTTGTTCATGATCTCGTAGAGGCAGAGGCGGATGTCGCGGTAAAGCTCCCCTCGCAGCATGGGGTTCTCCTCCTCCCTGTGCCGGATCTGGGGCACGCAGGGCGACTGTGCCATCAGAGTCTGAGCCATCTCCCTCACCTCGTCGACGAGTGCGCGATACGGGAAGGCGGGCGTGTTCATGGTGTTGATATAGGCACGCAGACTGAACAGGGACTCGTTCAGGTAGGATATGAGACGACTGTCACGCGCAGGTTCGCCGCCTGCCCGTGCCACGTAGAGCGCCCTGGTGAGGATCGTGCCTACCTCGTCGTGCAGGTCCATCGAGATACGCTCCTTGATGGTCTTCTCCTTTCTGCGCGACCGGAGGAGAACGGCGATGAATAGCGTGAGGAAGGATATGGCGGCGATGGTCAGTATGACCTGGAAGAAACGCGAAGTGAAGATGGGCTCCCTCGCCCGAATCACCAGTCGATCGAACGCAAGCATCCTGCCATATTCGTCGAAGCCACGGATATCGAGGGTATGCACCCCGGGGTCCAGCCGCAGAAGGTTGATGTGCGAGGTGCTGCCGACGTCTATCCACTGGTCCTTCCCGTCAAGGTCGTATTCGTAGCTGTGCCGAGTCGCCTGCAGCGTGTTGGCTGAGGAGAGGTAGACCCTCAGGAATTCATCCCGGGTGTTGAAGCCGAGCGTACCGGCCTTGGCAGGCAAGGGCTCGAAGACGGTATCTCTGGTCGAGAAGCGGTGCAGGCCCGTGATCAGGCCCCGGGGCCAGCTGCCACTGAAGCCGATGCGACCGGGGTCCACCACGTCGTAGCCGTTGAGTCCGCCGAACATGAGCCTCCCATCGGAGAGACGGAGGGCCGACTTGTAGTTGTACTCTATGTTCAGGAGACCGTTCTCCCGGTTCAGACGGCAGAACCCCTTGCTCACGGGGTCGTACCCGACGATGCCGGAATAGGTGCCGATCCAGACATGCCCCTCCCGATCCTCCAACATGGACACGACACGGGGATTCCGGAAGATCGCATCGGGCAGCACTCCCCGGAACCGCAGGGCATCCATGTCCAGGATGTCCACCCCCCGCTCATGGCCGACCCACAACTCGCGGGTACCGCCACGTGCCATCAGCACCGATGCGAGCCCTCCCCTGAAACCCGTTCCCGTACGGGCCATGAACAAGACGTTTCTGAGCCCGCCGTCCATGCAGAACACGGCACTCTCTGCCCCTACCCAGTAGCGCCCCGTCACGGGGTCTCGATACAGCGACTGCACATAGCCCACGTCAGCCGGAATGGGGATGCCCTCCGCCCTGTCCCGCAAGGGATCGTAACGGATGAGTTCCTGACGGCCGCCGACCAGGAGGACGCCCTGCAGGCTGTCGTAGAGGATGCTGATATACATTGCCTGCGGGTGAAGCGGCGGCGCGCCGATGACACGGTGGCTCATGTCCCCCGGATCGAGTTCCAAGACACCGCTACCCTCCGTCGCGACAAAGACCTTGCTTCCGACCTGCACCGCATCGTACATGTCGATACGTTTCTTACGAACCTGCCTGAAGCCTTCGACTGCCGAATACGTGTAGAGAGCCGGACTGCCGAACAG
>RGVM01000310.1 GCA_010027295.1 Chitinophagia bacterium | reverse complement strand
CCCCTTCAAGATGAACGTCACAGGCCATGTCATGTTCGCCACCAAGAAGTTCTCCCCGCCCGGCCATTGGATGAACATCGTGGGCATCGCCGCCCGCAAGGCCGGTGCCGACTTCCCCGCCACCGTGGCCGCCTACGCCGAGACGGCCATCGCGCTCTTCGACGGGTTCATCAGCTGCTGGGACGAGAAGTACCGCAGCAACTACGTCAGGCCCGAGACGGTCATCAACGCGGAACTCGACCAGGACTGGAGGCCCTATATCCAGACGCCTCCCTTCCCCTCCTACACCAGCGGCCATTCGACCATCTCCGCGGCCGCGGCCGAGGTGATGACGAAACATTTCGGGGAGAGACTGGCCTTCACCGACACATCCCTGCTGGAGTTCGGCATTGCGAACCGAGAGGTCAGGTCCTTCCGGGAGGCCGCCCTCGAGGCCAGCCTCTCGCGACTCTACGGAGGTATTCACTACCGCTTCGACCTCGATGCAGGGAATCGCTCCGGCAAGGCCCTGGGGGAGTTCGTTGTCCGCCGCATTCGGCTTCGAAAATGAATATAAATCATCATTCACCGAGAGGTGGAAAAACAAATCTAAGATGCATTTTGGAAAGATACTCCTGCTAACGGCCGCCCTCATGGCCGTGCAAACATCGCAGCGGGCCACCGCCCAGGGCTGTGTCGCCATCCGCGGCGCCGGGGGCGCCAACTGCTCCCTCGACCACGGAAGTCCCGATTCCTCGGGCTGGCTGCTGAGCATCAACAACCGCTACTTCAAGTCGTTCCGCCACTACGTCGGCACCGTCGAGCAGAAGGAGCGGATGGAGAACGGCACCGAGGTGATCAACCACACGTTCAGCACCGACATCTTCGTGCAGCGGACGCTGAACAGGCGCTGGGCCCTCGCGGTGAACATCCCGATCGTCAACAACGCGCGTTCCTCCCTCTATGAACACGGAGGCAATACAGGTGGCCCCAAGGCCCGAAACAGCACCCATTCCTTCGGGCTGGGCGATATGCGCGTCGCCGCCTACGCCTGGATATGGGACCCGCAGAAGCAGGTCAGATGGAACATACAGGCCGGCCTGGGACTGAAGCTACCCACGGGGGACTACAGGTATCAGGACTATTTCGTGCGGAACGACACGACCCGCATCCTGGGGCCCGTCGACCAGTCCATCCAGCTGGGTGATGGAGGCACCGGCTTCACCGCCGAAGTGAACGCCTTCTACCTTTTCACGCCACGGATTAGCGCCTACCTGAACGGGTTCTACCTGGCCAACCCCAGGGAGCATAACGGCGTCTCCACGGCAAGGGGTGGTGTGCCCACGGCCATTCAAATCGCCTCGGGCAGCAATGTGATGAGCGTTCCCGACCAGTACATGTACCGTGCCGGCCTGAACTACATGGTCAATAGAATGAACCTGTCGGCCGGCATCCGCCGGGAGTGCATTCCGGTCAGAGACCTGATCGGCGGGAGCAACGGCTTCCGCAGGCCCGGCTACGTCCTCTCCGTGGAGCCGGGCGTGAGCTATCAGGGGAAGAGGGTTGTGGTCTTCGCCCTCGTGCCGGTGGCCATCGTCCGCAACCGGACACAGAGCGTGCCCGACAAGATCCGCACCCAGCGCACCGGCGTGTACACGCAGGGTGACGCCGCCTTCGCCGACTATGCCGTGAATGCGGGGATGGTCATCCGCTTCTGAGACGTAAATTGATATGACCGAGGAGCCCCGGTTCCACCTCCCCTGACGGGATGGCGGACCGGGGCTCCTCACGTATCCCTCTGCCCGAGGGAGGTTGTAATGATATTGTCGGGTTCTCACCTTCTCATGGCGTCGGGCATCTCCTTGCCGAGCAGGTTGCGGTAGATGAACAGGTTGTTCTCGTTGGTCGAGTGTGCCGACTGCGGACCGCCCCATCCGTGTCGTCCGCCGGGGTAGAGCATGAACTCGAAATGGCGTCTGCCCTCCTGTAGTTTCTTGACGAGCTGGAGGCTGTTCTGCATATGGACATTGTCGTCCATCGTGCCGTGGTAGATGCGGAGCAGTCCCTTGTATTTCCCGACGTGCGTCAGCACGGAGCCATCCCGGTATCCGTCAGGGTTCTCCGCGGGCGTGTCCATGAAGCGTTCGGTGTAATGGGTGTCGTAGAGCCTCCAGTCGGTGACGCTTCCGCCCGCCAGTCCGTGTGTGAAGTAGCCGGCGCCGGCCGTGAGGGCCATGCACGTCATATACCCGCCGTAGCTGAAGCCGCTTATGCCGACGCGGTTGGAGTCGGCCCCGTTCTGTCTCAGCCATTTCACGATGGTGATCCAGTCGCGCAGCTCCCATTTGCCGAGGTTGCGGTGCATGTAGTTGATGCCCTCCTTGCCGAAGTGGCCGCTGGCGCGGTGGTCCATGGCCACCTGGATGAGGCCTTCCCTGGCCCACCACTGCTGTTGGGCGTTGAGTTGCCAGCCGTCGCGCACGGTGCCGGCGTTGGGCCCGCCGTAGATGTTGATCATGACGGGGTAGCGACGGGAGGGGTCGTAGCCGACGGGCCAGGTGATGCGGATTGGCAGGTCGTAGAGGCCGTCGTCCGACCTGATGCGCAGCAGTTCCGTGCGGGCTAGCTCGTATTCGTCGAAGGCGGTGCCGGGACCGCCGCCGAGTTCGCGCACGACTTTCCCTTTGGCATCCACCAGGGCCATGCGCTCGGGCGTGGAGGCGTTGGAATAGGAGGTCACGAAGTAGGATCCGCCGGGGGAGAGGTCGACGCGGTGGGTGTAGTCGCCGAAGCTGAGGCGTTGCACCTTCTTCCCGTCGAGGGAGGCTGCGTAGAAGTCGGTCCGGGTGGAGTTCTCTTTTCGTGCGGTGAACAGGACCAGTTTGCGGGCCTCGTCGATCGATACGATCGACGTGCTCCAGAACCGGTCGGAGGTGACGGCGTTCCGGAGGGAACCGTCCATGTTATGCAGGTACAGGTTCTCCCATCCGTCCTTGTCGCTGTGGAGGATGAACCCGCTGCCGGACTTTAGGAAGTGTATGCGGCTGCCCTGGTCGTCGAGGTCGACCCATGTCTTCTGCCTTTCCTCATAGACGGGTTTCCGGGAACCGGCGGAGGGGTCCACCTCGAAGATGTGCAGCTCGTCCTGTCCGCGGTTCATCCATTGCACCCAGAGGGCCTTCCCGTCGGGCCGCCAGTAGGGCATGCCAAAGTACTGGTCTGCCTTGGCGTCGAAGTCGGCCCAGACGGTAGCGCCACCTTCGGGAGCCACGATGCCGATACGCACTTCGGGGTTGGGGTCACCCGGCTTGGGATAGCGGGTGTTCTCTAGGGAGCCGTGGGCCCCGTTTTCGTCAAAGATGGGGAACATGGGCACCCGGCTGTCGTCCATCCGCATGTAGGCGATGCGGCGGCTGTCGGGGCTCCACCAGAAGGAGCGGTAGCGGGAGGGCCTGCCCAGGATCTCCTCGAAATAGACCCAGCTGGCGTATCCGTTGAGGACGAGGTCGCTCCCGTCGGTCGTGAGCCTGTGTTCGCTGCGGGTCGAGAGCTCGATGGTGTAGAGGTCGTTGCGGCGGGTGAAGGCCACCCATCTGCCGTCTGGCGAGAGGGTCGGGTTGAGCTCGGGACCGGGTGCCTCGGTCAGCCTCGTCTCGTTGCCGGAGCTGTCGCGCATCCATAGGTCCTCGCCCTTGGCATATACCTGTGGCCGGGATGCGGTACCGGGCTTCCGCAGCATGGCCGGCGAGCCGGGCGTCTCCTGTCCGGTCCTGCAGTCGTGCACGACTGTGCGCATGGCAGAATCGGGATGGGGCCTTCTGTTGAGCAGCATGCGGGTGTCATCGAGCCAGCCCAGCATCTGGGGAGGTGACTGCACGATGCCCTGGGGCAGGACGCCCTTGGCGAGGTTCTGTTCGGGGAGGGCCTTCTTCTGGGCATCTGCGGAACTGGCCAGCAGCGTCAGGGCCAGCAGGGGGAGGATCCTGGGGATGTGCATCTGGAATCGGGTTCTTGCCATGAAGGTAGCGATAATCGGAGAGC
>RGVM01000309.1 GCA_010027295.1 Chitinophagia bacterium | reverse complement strand
GAAGCCTGGAGGAACCCTGGATTCAACACTTCGCAGGATCTCCGCTGCCTCTGCATCCTCCACCTGCTGGAAATCGGCATAGAAAGCGCCCACGCCGCTGAAAGACTCTGCTGTCTGAAGGCAGATTACTTCGTCGGCAACCGCCCTCAGGCGTTCCAGCGCCTCAGGTGGGGCCACTGGCACGGCAACCACGATCTTGGCAGGTTTTCTTCTCCGCAGCATTGGCAGGCTGCAAAGCAGGGTGCTACCGGTGGCGATGCCGTCGTCCACCACGATGACGGTAATCCCCTCAATCGGCCTGGATTTTCTGCCTTCTGTAAGTCGTAGCATTTGCTCGTGCATGGCCTGTCGAAGCCGATGTGTCTCGGCGTCAACATAAACGTCCGACACGCCGGTCCGCTCGCTGAGCAACCTGTCCTCCATGGTGACGGCCCCTATCGCGTACTCCGGGTTCAGTGGATGCCCGATTTTTTTACTGAGCAGCGGCTCCAGCGGCATCCCCAATGCTCGGGCGACCTCGGCTCCTACGGGCACGCCCCCCCTGGGTACGGCCAGTACCACACCCGGCCTGCCGCTGTATTTTGTCAGGAGATGGGCAAGGGCCCGGCCGGCATCGGCTCTGTCTTGGAACATAGGCGGGTTGTATGGGCGGCCCGAAACCTCGTCAGGCTTCGTCGGTTCGCAAGGAATCCCGGATGTCCCAAATCTATCCCCGTAATGGCCGTTCCGAAATGATTCCGGTCATACCAGGGCTGAAAAGCTTGTGATTGCAGACCTTTCTGTGAAGTATGCATGCCCCCCGTCAGAGAAAGCCCTCCAGCTCCCGGAGCAGCGGCTTGGGGATCCGGTAAAGGAATGCCCGCTTGTCCGTCTCGTCGCGTTCCCGGAAGACCAGCGGGTCCTGGCTCTTCATGACTTGCAGCCATGCCTGGTTGATGCGGGCGAGGCAACTGCTCCGCCTCGACTTCTGGGTCACCGGGTCGCGGTTCGATACGCCGAGCGCCCGGTTCATCGTGGCTGCGTCCATGGCATGGCCGGCCCTTGAGCAGCGCACCAGTTCCTCCAGCATCACTCTGTCGCCGGCTGTAAGGCTATCGAGGAAGTAGGCGATCCCGGAGCTCGACTCGGAAGGCTCTGGCTCCGAGCTGCTCTCGGGAACTGCCGGTGGAGGAGATGCCTGGGGCCTCTTCATTCGCCGGCGCGACCTTCGGCTGATCCAGTATGCGGAAAGTCCCATGAGGGTGATGACCGACAGGATGGATATCCATGCTCGCCCGCCATCGGCGGATCCACCACCGACGGCCGTTGTATAGATTTCGGAAGCATGCGTCGTATCGAAGTCATATTGGGTCAGGCGCATGCGCTCATGCATGACCCTGTCGCCGTCACTCCTGAGGATGTGCAATGTGTCGGCCAGGTACACTGAGAGGGAATAGTCGTCGGGAAACGAGTCATCCCCGTCCTCCCCTCTGCGATACCTGTCGGCGGTCTCCTCGCGCAGTCGGCACAGCCGGTTGCCGCGGATATCGATCAATTTGAGTGCGCTGGTATGCCCGTTGATCATACCGAAAGGTGTAGGGGCGATAAATAGGGGCTTAGGTCCCAGGTTCCTGGCTTCGAAGATGCTGATGCGTATGGCCCCGAGGTTCTCCCATCGGCGGGTGTTAAAGTTGTATCGGTAGGCGCTGTCGCGGAATAGCTTGTGCGGTTGGGGATGGTGCAGACTGGAGAGGCTCCCGAGTACGTAGAAGCGATCGTCGCGCGGGTCATAGCAATGGTAGACCAGCTCGTTGGGAAGGCCCTCCCCACCGGTCAGGAACTCCCAGCCACCCGCCTGCCCATTGTACCGGGTGAAGAAGTCGCGCGTCTGCCAGAAGCCGTATCCACCGTATTCGTAGAGGGTGTCCTTCCTTTCGAAGGCCATCATGTGGTAGTTGTCGCCGGCATGCACACTCGAGTCGATGCGCCTCAGGCTCCAGTCGGGCTCCCTTCCCTCAAGAGTGTATACTCGATGGGTGCCGTCTCTTAGAAAGAAGACCTTGTGGCCGCTCTTGACCATTACCAGCCGACCATCTTCGCGGTCCTCCAGCCCGAAACCATACCCTTTGGGAAGATAGCAGACGCTGTGAGATGAAGTGTCGGAAGTGACAAGCTTTAGGAATTCCCTTTCGTGTGCACTGAGCGGTTGACGGGCGGTAACGGGGAGCGTAAGCAAGACACCCCATGCCAGGAAGGCATTTCTTATCATGGTGGTGCGTTTCATTATGAGTGAAGATAGCAACTAAAATAATCGATCCGGAAGGCTGCAACCCTCTCCGATCCTTACAGGATGCCGATGCCCCCCCATACCCTTTGGTGGACAATCCCTCACCGGAAAACCGTCATCTTCGCCAACCCTTTGGAGGAATCGATACTCGATATGGCATAAATGGTTTTTTTCCGAAAACCTCACCAATCTCGTTAGGATGAGCATCCAAATCAGTCCCTTTGCAGATAAAGGATTCCGCACACTGAGTGAACAGCCGTTGCTAACGACGAGCAGAATGGTACAAGGGATCCCATGCTTGTTGGGCGGTCGAATGACTGCCCTTTTTTTCCCTCGGTGGGAAATGTACTATTGGATTGTCTGGATTTCCCAATAGAATCGGCGTTCTCCCGTCGGGTTGCATGCCCCAATACATGGCGGAGTATATTCATGCAGTCTGAGACGGTCCATTGTATCGCGACTCGGCGGCTTGTGGGAGGGGGGGGATGGTTTTCAGGCCGGCATCCGCCCACGCCGGGTGAATGGTCTGGCGGCATCCGGCGTTCCTCACCATAGCCGGTCATCGGCCAGCATGGTGGAGGCCTGCTTCCGATATGGATGTCCGGAATCCGAGATGATACGATTGAGAATACCACTCGCCGAGTCGTAGCACCCACCAAGGCAGAGCGAGGCGGCCCTCATCATTTCCGCCTTCTGCCGGTACGGGGACGCGGCATCCCTGACATTTCCGAAGCATAAAGCAGCAGAGTCGTATTCCCTTCGCAAATACTGAAACCAGCCGCCGAAGTACTGCATCGTCCCCTTGTCAGTGTTTTCGGCCTTTTCCAGGATCCTGAGCAGTGCAAGTCCCCGGGCCGGATCGTTCAGTCGGTAGGCCGAGATCATTTCGTTGAAGGTCTTGTCATCAACCCTTCCTGCGAACACCGGTGGCCCGGGCTCATGGAAGAGGTTTGATGCCATCCACTCGTGCCTGCCGGGTGCCAGCAGCCGCCAAATTGAGACCGTTACGAGAAGGGCGGCGGCAAGGCCGGCCATGGAAAGCTCTCTCAACCTGCTGCGGCTCCGTATCGAGCGGGAACTGTTGTAGTGACCCTCATCGGAGAGGAAATCGCGAAGCATATCGAAGTCCTCACTATTGTCTTCCAGAAAGGCCTTCGCGCCGGCCATGAACTCGTCCGACGGCTCGCAAGCCCTCAACCTATCCATGAGGCTTCGCCTCATGGTTTCGGAACTCCCCGGTGCCAACGCGGATATCAGTTCGTCGAAAGTGGGTGGCGTGCCACCCCTTGGGGCTTTGTGCATCTCATTCCATGTAGTCCCGCCAATGCCGCTTCAGCAGTTGCCGGGCCTCGTAGATATTATTTTTGACGGTGTTGTATGTCAGGTGCAGCATTCCTGCGATCTCCTCGTTCCTGTACCCCAAGACATGAAGCGTCATGACCTCGCGCTGACGGCACTGCAGCCGCCCCATAAGGGCGGTGTAGGCATCCTCGCTCAACGTGTGGAATACGCCATTCTCCGAACTCACCGTCATGCTGGAACGATTGGCCTCGTTCTTTTTCTCTCTGGCGGCGCTCACTTTCAGGATGTCGTTGACCCTGTTCCAGACTGCCACCCGGAGCCAGGCTTCGAGGTTGCTGCGGTCGTTTCCGAAATATTCCCGGCGCTGTTGCATCGGAAGCCGGCATAACTTCTCAAAGACGTCCTGCACCGCATCCCTGGCGACCTCCCGGTTCCTGCATGCCCCGTAGGCGAGCAGCAGCAGCCTG
>RGVM01000308.1 GCA_010027295.1 Chitinophagia bacterium | reverse complement strand
TACGCCTTGGCATCTTGAAGGCTGAGGCCAGCGGGGCATTTGGTGACAATGAGGATGTCGGCCCGGGAAACGGATTCGGGGTGGTCGCGAAGGTTGCCTGCAGGGAGCATCCTGTCGTGAACGTAGGGATGGCTGTAATCTGTCAGCAGGATGTTGAGGTGGGCGCAAACAGGCCGATGCTGGAAAGCGTCGTCGAGGATGATGAGGGCCGTCTCGGGCCTGGCCTCCATCAATGAGGAGATGGCAGGGACCCGCTGCTCTCCCACTGCTACGGTTATTGTCGGGAATTTCCGGTGCAACTGCATAGGTTCATCTCCGATGTCGGCGGCGGTATGCGCAGGACTAGCCAAGAGGAAACCGCGGGTGCTGCGTCGATATCCGCGACTGAGGGTGGCGATCGGGTACCTGTCCTTTAGGAGGACAACGAGGTATTCGACAAAGGGGGTCTTCCCGGTACCGCCCGTGCTGAGGTTACCGACGCACAGGGTGGCGACGGGAGGGCGTGTGGACCATAGCCATCCCCTGTCATACAAATGGTTACGGAATCGCACGAGGGCCCCGTACAGCCATGACAGAGGCAGGGACATGCGCTTCCAGAAGGGTATTTCAAAGCTGGGGGAACGCATAGATCCTTTCAGGTGTGATGCAGAGATGAAGCGGGACGTCTTCGGGACGCAGGTCGTCTATGGCATCGACGGGCCCGAACCAGGAAAGCCCGATCCGAATACAGTCGATCCGACATTCGGTGAGGAAACGGTCATAGAACCCTTTCCCGTATCCCACCCGATGGCCGGATTTGTCGAAAGCCAGCAGCGGTACGAAGACGAGGTCGGCCTCGGAAGGGCTGGCAGACGCTCCCTCGACTGGCTCTGGGATACCCCAGGTGTCAAAGCGCCAAAGAGTATCCGAACGCACGAAAATACTTTCAAGCCTGTCTGTCCCGGGGATGATGCGCGGCACCATCTCGCGAAGACCTGGATTCCTTGACCTGAGCCACGCCACCAGCGGTGTAGGGTCCGGTTCACACCTGTCCCGTGCGGGCATGAAACGGTGTATGGCCGCCGGCAGTGGAATCTGGGATTCACGGAACCTACAAGCGATGCTTTCTTCCAGGGTTTCCACGTCTGCTGTCGTGAGTCGACTGCGTCTCTCGAGAAACGATATGCGGATGTCGCGCTTGAGCATGGCGCCGGATGACTGGTACGGCGGGGCCGGCAGCTGCGGTCTCAGTTTTCGACAGCAGGCATGTGGAAGAAACTGAAAGAACTGTCCCCATAATTTCGACGGAGCACGAGTCCGGTCCTGTCCGGGAAAGCGAAATGGCCGCCATGTTCGACCACCAGGTATCCATCGGGTGCCAGGAGTTTACGTCCGAATACGGTCTTGGGCAGTCTTTCTAGTCCAGGCATCTCATAGGGCGGGTCAGCCAGGATCAGATGGAAGGTATCGGAGCAGCTTTCGAGATACTGGAAGGCATCCATGCGGAGGGCCTGATGGTTATCCAATGCGAGCTGGTTGACGGTCTGTCGGATGAAGCCATGCATGGCGGGGTCCTTTTCGACGGCAACGACACGGGAAGCCCCACGGCTGCAGAGTTCATATCCGATGGATCCTGTCCCGGCGAACAAGTCGAGGGCGGAGATTCCTTCCAGATCGAGCCGGTTGGATAGAATGTTGAAGAGGGCTTCGCGTGCCCTGTCGGTCGTAGGTCTCGTATGCGGCATCCTAGCGGGTGGGGATATCCTCCTGCCACCGAGCATACCGCCTATGATGCGCATGTGCAGATCTGAAAGGCAGGTGTGAAATAATGTACGGGATAGCTAGAGAAGAAATCGTTCTCTACGAAGCGAACCTCACTCTGATCGGGCGTCACGACGGGGAAATACCTAAGCAGTTCGTTATAGATTATGGAGTCGTTCTCAATGAGTCCCGAGACCAGGATGGGTATGTCCATGGGGTCCATTCCGTACCGTTCGCAGGCATTGAGTACGGCATAGGCAAGATCCTCGGGTATTTCGTAGGGAATGGTCTGCAGGAGCATAACCTGTGAGGACTTCATCAGAAGGGCGAGCACCTTTCCCGGATAGAACCAGAGGTGCAGGCAGGAAGAAGGGAATAGATCCCTTCGCTGTCTGATGTAGGCCAGCATCGGAGAGAGAATATGGATACGACCCGCCTCACGATACCGCAGGTTGAGTTCCTGCAGAAGCCAAAGGGGGATGCGATACAGGTTCCATATCGATTCGGCTACTAGATGTTCCTGCACAAGGGTAGTACCAGAAGACAGGTCGCCATGAATCGTTTCCATGTAGGGCTCTACAAGTCCGGAACGGTACAACTCATCGGGCACTAGGACTGTTTCCGGGGTATTGAAGACGATGGACACACTGCCGACGCGGATAGCAGCCAGGGGGCTGTCCAAGAGTACGGAGGCCATCTCCGGACCGTTGTTTCGGGGGTCAGGGAAAGAGTAGAACTCATAGCCCACCATGCTGTTGTCCTCGACAAGGTGCAGGCCAAGGCCGAGGTGATCGATACCTGCGTCAATGCATAGTCGCATCGCTTCTGCATCCGGATGGATATTATCCTTGAGCAATATGCGGATAGTGGGTGTCGGCATATAGACTAGTCATGGCAAAATACGGCAATTGCAGCAGATTGACCTCATCCCGGCTGCGAAAGTCGTAGTTTCGCCGCCACTCGAAGCAAGGATGAGCGGACAAGGGGACTTGAAGTTGCAGACATCCAGCCGCCAGATTCTGACTCTGGCGGTTCCCATTGGCTTCGCCCTGCTGGTCCCTCAGTTCAACTACCTGGTCAACAGCATTTTCCTCTCAATGCTCGGCCCAGGGTACCTGGGTGCCGCCGGCATCACCGGCGTGTACTACTTGATCTTCGCCGCCATTGGATATGGCCTTAACAATGGGCTGCAGGCCTTGATAGCGCGACGGGCCGGCCAGGACAGGATCGAAGAGATAGGTACCCTGTCGGTCCAGAGTCTCTATGCAAGTCTCATGGTCGCTGCCACAGGCATCCTCTTGACCTACACCCTGGCTCCGTATCTGCTCGGTGGGTCCATCGAAGCGGACCTCTACGGATTGTCCATGTCCTTCCTCCGCATCCGCATCTGGGGACTTCCTTTTCTGTATGCCTATCAAATGCGGAACGGGTTGCTGGTAGGCACGAACCAAAGCCGGCTGCTGATCTGGGGAACCTTGGCGGAAACGATCTCGAACGTGGTGTTAGACTACTGCCTGATCTTTGGCCACTGGGGCTTCCCAGCACTTGGCTTCAACGGGGCCGCCTATGCCAGCGTAGCGGCAGAGTGCATTGGTATGGCGACGGTGTTCCTGATCATCTTCCGCAAAGGGCTAGCCGCCAGGTTCGGTTTGTTTCGGGACATGCGTTTCCGATGGCCGGACATGCGGTTACTGCTCACGCAGTCGGCGCCTCTCGTCGCCCAGTTCGCCATCAGCATCATCAGCTGGGAGTTCTTCTTCATCCTTGTGTCCAGGTATGGCAGTACGGCGTTGGACATCAGCCAGTATATGCGTGTGATCATCGGGTTTCTGGGCGTCTTCATTTGGAGTTTCGCGTCCACCACGAGTACCATGGTCAGCAATATCATTGGCCAGGGCCTTAGGGATGAGGTGATCCCTCTTGTCCGAAGGATCATGCGCTTGAGCCTGGCCGTCTCGTTGGTACTGAGTCTTCCGCTACAGCTCTTCCCCGGCGAGTTCCTAGCTTTCATCCGAGACGATGCCTCCTTCATCTCAGAAGGCATCCCGGTCCTTCGGGTTGTGGCAACGGCAATGGTCATGATGAGCGTGTCCACGATATGGCTCAATGCGGTGACGGGTACGGGTAACACAGCCATCAACCTAGCCATAGAAGCGGTGACGGTGCTAGCCTATGCCTTCTATGTCTACGAGGTGCTGGAGATAAGACATCTTCCCATCCAGTACGGCTGGATGTCAGAATGGCTCTATTGGGCCTGTATGTTCATCCTCTCACGCCTATACATCGCGAGCGGACATTGGCGCAAAAAAG
>RGVM01000307.1 GCA_010027295.1 Chitinophagia bacterium | reverse complement strand
CGAGGTGCACGGGCAACCGGAGTCCCTCGTCGGCGAAGATGCGCGACATGCCGAGGGCGGACGCGGCATTGTCGGCGAGGCAGGAGTAACCTGTCCCCGGGTATGCCTTCGCGAGGGCGGCTAGCCGGCGAGCCTTGGGGCCGTGGGGCTGGTAGGCCAATAGCACGTCGGGGGCGCCGCAGACGCCCAGCAGCTCGGCCTCAGCGATGGTGGCGCACTTGAACTTGCCGATGCCGGCATCCATCATCAGACGGACACCCTCGGCCGTCTTGTGGGTCTTGATGTGCGGCCGAAGGCGCGATGGGTCGTCGACCATCGAAACCATCCGGCGGATGTTCTCCGCCACGCGGCGGGGGTGCACGACGAGGCACGGACTGTCGAGCGCATCCACATCCTTAAGACGGTACCAGGGTTCGGCCATGGGATTCACTTTCAATCGTTCAACTCGAAGATGGCCTCTATCTCGACGGCCACACCGTCGGGAAGGGATCCCATGCCGACGGCACTGCGTGTGCCGACGCCGGCGTCGGGTCCCCATACTTGCGCGAAGAGCTCGCTGCAGCCGTTGATGACATGTGGATGCTGCCCGAAGTCGGGTGTGGCGTTGACCATCCCGAAGACGCGGATGACACGACTGACTCGGTCCAGGCTGCCCAGTCCGGCGCGCAGGGTCGAGAGGATGCAAAGCCCGACCACGCGCGCGGCCTGTCGGGCGGCGTCGGCGTCCATGTCGTCGCCGGCCCGGCCACGGATGCGGCTGCCGTCGGGCAGGATGGGCACATGACCCGAGACGTGCACATGCCGGCCGTCGATCAGGAAGGGCTTGTAAATGGCCTTGGGGGCGGGGATGACCGGAAGGGTCTCACCCAATGCGGCTAAATTCTGTTCGGGTGTCAAATCAGTCAAGCAAATTTTCAGGGGGAGGCTCAGTGCAACAGTCTGTCGAGCAGCAGCACGGAGGCGAGGCCGGTGACGGAGACGATCGTCTCCATGAGGCTCCAGGAACGTATCGTATCGCGGATGGACAGGTTGAAATATTCCTTGAACATCCAGAAGCCGGAGTCATTGACATGGGAAAACATGAGGCTGCCGGCACCGATGGAGAGGACCATCAGGCTAGGGTCCACTCCGGTGGCGGACACTACGGGTGCGATGATGCCGGCTGTCGTGAGGCCGGCGACGGTGGCAGACCCCATGGCGACGCGGATGATGGCGGCCATCAGCCAGCCTTGCACCAGCGGACTGAGCGGCAACGAACCCATCATGCCGGCGATGGCGCCGCTCGCGCCGCTGTCGGTGAACACCTGCTTCAGACCTCCGGCGCCCGATACGACCAGCAATATGAGTGAAACGTCCTTCACCGCATCGGCGTAGCCTGCCATGACGGACTTCATGCCCATCCCCCTGCCCAGGGTGAAGGTGGCGAACAGCAGTGCCAGCAGCATCACCACGGCCGGCTCGGAGAAGAAGACGAGGCCCTTCCGGGCACTCTCCGACATCGTCACTGCCATGGGTACGAGGGTGGTGATGGCCAGTACTGCGACGGGCAGCAGCGAGGCGGTGAAGCTGACCACTGTGCCGGGCAGCCTGTCATCCGGCAGGAGCCGGGGCTGGAAGGTCTCCAGGGGCTTCGCATCCATCTTTCGCAGGGTCCTGGCAAAGACCGGCCCGGCGAGCAGGATGGAAGGGATGGAGACGATGATGCCGTAGAGCAGGGTTCTGCCCATGTCGGCACCGAACTGCCCGACGAGAGCAGTGGGCGAGGGATGCGGCGGCAGGAAGCCGTGGGTGACGGAGAGGGCCGCCAGCATGGGCACGGCGACATACACGGCGGGCAGCCGGAGCCTGTGGACGATGGTGAAGATCAGCGGCACCAGCAGCACGAAACCTACGTTGTAGAACAACGGGATGCCCACGACGAAGCCCGTCACCATCAGCGCCCATTGAATCCTCCGTTCGCCGAAGGCCGAGATGAGCACCTGCGAGATGCGCTGCGCCGCACCCGATTCGGCCACGAGCTTCCCCAGCATGGCGCCCAGCACGATCACCGCGACCAGCGAGCCCAACGTGTCACCGATGCCCTTCTGCACCGAACGGACGATGGCGTCGGCCGGTATGCCCAGGCAGAGGCCTGTCGCAATGGCCACCAGCAGGAAGGCTATGAAGGGATTCAGCCCGGCGGGGCCGATGAGCAGCACCAGCGCGAGGATGCAGCAGCAGGTGAGGAAGAGGATCATGCAGGCGGGTTGGCCGACGGTACCGGATGCCGCTTCACTCCATCCGCATACCACCGTCAGACCAAGGTAAGGAAATTCCGACGTCGCCTCACCGGTGCCCGCACCGCATATCCTTCCCGCCCGATGACGCCGCTTAGAAACCGGTCGTGCCGTCGGGCTGGAAGGCGAAGCGAAAGGTGTAGAAACGCTGCCGCCTCATCTTATCGTCATCGCTGGCGGTGACCGCGGGCGTCTGACCTCCCTTGTAGTAGTTGAGGACCTCCAGCTTGGCGAACTTCCCATTGGCCGTTCGGATGACGAGGACCCTGCCGGGGATCGGCGTGATCAGGTTGGCCTGCGGATTGTAGACGAACCAGGCCCTGCTGCTGCCGGCGGGGATGGCGTATGCCGTGGGGGCGTTGTCCACACGGAACACCGAGTCGGCGGGTATCTTCACGAGGTCCTCGAAGAGACCCACATATACGAAGGCTCCGCCCGCTCCTGGGCCGCTGTTGCCGCTGTTGGTAATGATGGTGGTGCCCCGGAATCCAACATCCCAGCGGCGCGTGGCGGAGTCCGCGGCGGGTACGGGCTCATTGCGCTCCAGGCTGTAGAAGGAATATTTCCCGGAACCGTAGGGCTGACCGATCTGGGAGATACCGATGATGGTGTCAGCCGGCAGGTCGCGGACGGTGGCCACCGTGACCTGATTGACCGTACCTGTCCCCTCTCCACCCTTCTCACAGGAGGCCAGCATGATGAGGGACGCGAAAGCTGGTGTGATGATATGTCTCATGGTTGTTGATTTTTTTTGGAGTTTGAAGAAGCAGAACGCCCCTTGACCCAGGAGAGGGTCAGATAGGGGTTGATGCCGGGAAGGCCCGGCAGTTGCAGGGGGTCGCGATAGTCAGTCAGGTTATCGACACCGCCCTGAAGCGAGAGACCTCGCTTCCATCTCACCCCTGCCGCTACGTTGACTTGCAGATAGCCCCGTGCGAACTCGTCGGGCCGGTTGATGATACCGTTGCCGTCCCTGTCGGTGGCGCCCCAGCGGCTGCGGTATAGGAGCCGGATGTTAGCATTCCAGCGGCCGTCGGCGGATTCGCGGAAGACCTTCAGGTTGGCCATGTGCCTGGACCTCCCGGGCAGTCCGGCCTGGCCCGTTTCAGCATCGCGTCCGAAGACCTTGCCTGACCGGATATCCGCCAGTACGGCCCTGTCGGCCGTCAGCAGCAGCTGATAGCCGAGGGTCGCCCGCCATCCCGGAACCGCCGACCATTCGAGGTCGGACTCAAGGCCCTGGGTGAAGGCACGATTCACGTTCAGGTAGCTGAAGATCTGCCCGCCCCCTGTGCGGAAGGCGATGATGTCGGTGAGGATGAGGTTGCCGATCTCATTTCGAAAAGCGTTCAACTTCCAGGCAATCCCCGATTTGACATCGAACCGGAAACCGGCATTGAGGCCTGTCGATGTCTCCGGTCGGAGAGTCGTCAGCCTGTCGAAGGCAGGCAATACCTGCGCGATCTGTCCGGCCGCCTGCAGCCTGCGCATCTCCCCGGACGCCACCTGCGTGCCGAAGACCATGTAGCCTCCGGCTGCGAGGTTGGTGTAGTTCAGGTAGAGCTGCCGGAAATCGGGGGCCTTGAACCCGCGCCCGACCGAGGCTTGCACACGCCATCTTTCCCCGATGCGGTGGTACATGGAGAGCTTGGGACTCCATACGGGCCGGTAGAGGCTGTTGTTGTCGAAACGGAGACCGAGGGTGAGGCCGGATCTGTCCCCCGGCCGCTGCCAGTCATGCTGCAGGAAGAAGTTGTCGTTGCGTGCCGTACGG
>RGVM01000306.1 GCA_010027295.1 Chitinophagia bacterium | reverse complement strand
CCTTCTCTCCCTCGCCATCCAGCTGCAGGAAGCGTGCGCCGGTGCACATGGGGGATTCACCAACCACGGGGAGGGATTCCTCGCGCAGGAAGTCGCCCTTCGCGGAGAGGACGATGAGGCGCGAGGGATCGGACAATGGGAACATGCCCTGCCGCACACGGGCTCCGGCGAAAATGCGAACAGACCCGTCCGCCATCCTATCCACGGCGATGCAGCCGATGTTCGTTTTGACAGCCGGAAGCATGGCGGGTGCATGGATGAAGGAACGGCCACCCGTGTTGACCCATGCCTGCAGCATCGGTCCGGGGAGGGAGTCGGGCCCGTAGGCGTTGCGTCCTATGAGAAGGTCGGTGCGTCCGTCCCCGTTCAGGTCGGCGGGCACGATGGCACTGACAGGTGCCTGCGTTTCGCCTGCCAGGGTCAGCAGTCCCACGCGGGTGGCCCGGATGCGGGTGGGCTCGATTCGTGTGGCGCCGGTGACGAGGTCTTCCTTTCCGTCACCGTCGATGTCTGTTACGGCGAGCACGGGCGACACGTTGCCGAGGAAGTTGATGAGGGAAGGCTGCACGGAGAGGTCCGACTGGTACCTGTCCTGCAGCGCAAACGAGGCCCCCGACACAACCCGGAACATCGGTTTCGATGCAGGTGGGACCGGTGACGACCCTGCAGCGTCTCGCTGCCTCAATTCCACCACGGTTCCGGCTTTCACATCGCGGAGCAGCTGCGTGCGGCCATCTGGCCAGGTGACACGCACCGAGTCGGCCTTGGCGGCTCCACCCATCCCGAAATGCAGGACCGGCTCCATGGCCGACTGGAATCCGCGGGTGAGGTGATGTTCCTGCCTCTGTAGGTCGCCCTTGACGAACACCTCGACGACGGCGCCGATACCCATGGTGTTGGCACCCTCGCCTGACAGGCGGAAACGGAGATGGCCCTGGCCGCCGGAAGCATCCGAGGAATGGTTCTCATATACGACGGCCTTGTCGTTGGTGACGGTGAGGACCAGGTCGAGGTCGCCGTCACCGTCCAGGTCGCCGGCCGAGGCTCCGGAAAAGACGCCGACCTTGTCGAAGCCCCACTCGCGCGACACGTCGCGGAAGCGGTAACCGCCCTCATACCGGAACATGTAGTTGGAGATCGGATGGCCGGGCATCTTCTTGATGTACTCCATGAGCGACTGGTCGGAGCCGCCGGTCTGTTGCAGCTCCACCTGCCGGTCGAAGGAGTACTTGATGAAGTCCATGTCGGTATAGTCGCGCACATATCCGTTGGTGACGAAGAGGTCGGAGCTGCCGTCGTTGTCAAAATCCTTCAGCAGGGCCGCCCAGCTCCAGTCGGTGTTGGAGATTCCCGCTAGCTGACCGATCTCGCTGAACCTGCCATTGCCCATGTTGAGGTGGAGCATGTTGCGGCTGTACTGGTTGTGGAAGCCCTTGGAGAAGAGGTATCGGAACTTGTCGAAGTTCTCGGCACCGGAGTGCATCTTCTGGTCGAAGCTTCCTTCGGGGAGCATGTCGAGGGTGACGAGGTCGGGCAGGCCGTCATGGTCGATATCACCTGCGTCGGCACCCATGGAGTACAGGGAGTGCTGGGAGAGGCTTCGGGTGGCTTCTTCGGTGAAAGTCCCGTCCTTACGGTTGAGGAAGAGGTAGTCGGGTTCGTTGAAGTCGTTGCTGATGAAGAAGTCGGGCCATCCGTCGGTGTTGAAGTCACTGACCACGAGGCCGAGTCCGAAACTCAGCACGTTGGACGTGATGCCGGCCTGTTTGCTGACATCCGAGAACCTGCCGTTGTCGTTACGGTAGAGCCTGCTCCCGAAATAGGGGTTCTCTTCCTGCCTGAGCTGCGGGTTGTCGGAGACGCCGGTAGTGTATTTCTTTAGGGAATGGTTGATGACGACACAGTCGAGGTCGCCGTCCCTGTCGTAGTCGAAGAATGCGGCCTGGGAGGAATAACCGGGGTCGGCGAGGCCGTAGGCGGCCGCCTGCTCGGAGAACGTATGATCCTTGTTGTTGATGAAGAGCAGGTTGGTACGCCGCTCGGGGGTTACGTCAGCGGAACGGCAGATGTAGATGTCTAGCCATCCGTCGGCGTTGATGTCGACGAGCGTGACGCCGGTGCACCAGCCCTGCTTGTCGGCAATGCCGGATGCGGTGGTGATGTCCTCGAAGCTCATCCCGCCCTTATTGATGAAGATCTTGTTTCGGACCATGTTGCCGGTGAAGACGATGTCCGGCCGTCCGTCGTTGTCGAGGTCGCCGATGGCGACGCCGCCCCCGTTGTAGAAGTAGGTGTAGTTGAGGACGTTCAGGTCGTCCGACTCCTCGAGGTAGTTGTTGAAGTCGATGCCGGTGGAGCGGGGCGACAAGGCCTCGAAGACGCTGTCACTTCGATGGCATGAGGCTAGGAACAGGACGGAGAATAGCAGATATCGGGGTTGCATGATGGCAATGGTTCAGATGCGGTTGGGATTGGGCATGGGAAGGTACGCATAAAAGAAGACCCCCGGGATGGCCCGGGGGTCTGTCAAGTCGTGTGTTGGTCCGATCACTTGTTCCACCAGAGGCGGGTGGTGGGGTTGTCGGCGCCACCCAGTTTCGTGACACCGGAAGCCACACCCTTGGGGTTCGTGGCGATCTCGCCGGAGGTGTAGGGCGTGCGGCGGACGACACCGTTGGCGGGCACCAGCGGCTCGTCGGAGTTCATCCGTGGATAGAGCTTGGGGAATCCCGTGCGGCGGTACTCAGCCCAAGCCTCGTGACCATTGGGCCAGTTGGCAATCCACTTTTGTGTGAGGACCTGTTCGCGCTGCTTGGCAGCGGTCGACTCCCAACGAACGGGGATATCGGACAAGGCAGGTGTTTTCGGACCGTCGTTGAGCGCGATGGGCGGCGTGGTGCCGGCGATGTACGCGTCGACGGCGGCACCCGTGTAGCCCCATGAGGCCATCGAAGTACGGATACCCGTCTCATAGAAGTCCTTAGCCGTACCCGTTCCCATGTTCCAGCCGTTGAGTGCGCCTTCTGCACGCAGGAACCAGGATTCCGCAGCGTACATGATGAGGAAGGGAGTGGAGAACTGGAAGTCGGGCAGGTAGTTGTTGGCCACGTTGGAGTTGGCGTTGGGACCATTCTCGGCAAGACCGAGCTGCACCTGGGAGTATCCGTTGCGGAGACCCTTGTAAGTGCTCACCGTGCCGGGGACAGGGGCATACATCTTGACCATGCGGGGGTCGTTGTACCCCTTCAGGACGCTTTCCATGGCGGCGCTCATGCGGAACTCGTTCCAAGCGGTGGCCTGGCACATGGGGTTGAGGGAGTTGGTGGTGACCTTCAGGAACGCATCATCGGCGTTGGAGGTCAGCACACCGGCGGCCACGGCAGCCTCGGCCTCGGACTTGGCGAGGGCGGGGTCGACGATGGACACGCGCAGGGCTAGCCTCAGGCGCATCGAGTTGGCGAAACGAATCCACTTGTCGACGTTGCCTCCGTAGACCTGGTCGTTGGCGCCCAGGGCAAGTGTCTGGCCGCGGTAGGCCTGCAGGTCCTGTACGGCCTGCTTGAGGATGGCGAAGAAGTCCTTGTAAATAGCCTCCTGCGTGTCATACTCCACGGAAGTCTCTCCGCTACCCACCTTGGAGTAGGGAATCGGTCCCCAATAGTCGGTGCGGGGGAGGAAGGCCTGGACTTTCCAGATGTTGGCCACGGCGTAGATGCCGGGGTTGGCAGCCTTTCCACCGGGCTTGGTATTGTCAAGCACACCCAGCAGCGGCGGAATGGCGGAGCTGTAGAATCCGTTGAAGGCGCCGTTCAGCCAGGAACCCACCATGACGTTGCGGTCGGAGGGGAAGTTGATGGCGATGGTGGCGAAATACTGCGACTGAAGGTCGGCAAACAGGCTCTGGAAGGTTTGCCACGAGGCCGAGATGGCTCTGTACTGGGCGGCTGCGAAGGCGTTGTTCACACCCACGGCATCCAATTCGGTGAGCTTGGTCTTGTCCGTGTTCAGCTCGTCGAACTTCTCCGTGCAGGAGAAGAGGCCGAACGTGGC
>RGVM01000305.1 GCA_010027295.1 Chitinophagia bacterium | reverse complement strand
TCTGGCGAATACGTCTTGGTCTTCATGGTCGTCCTTTCTGCCCTCATCGGGCCTCTGGAACTTCCATAACACCTGGATCAACTTTCGGGTAGCACTCCAGAATTCCAGGGACGGGCCTACACCCGTGAGAAGGAACTCGACGAACTGCTCGATGGCTGATCGGGAAGGGCACGGATGCCCGCCCTTATGAGGCTCTGGAATGTCTGTCTCCCTGATCGCCAGGGTGACTGTCGGACAATTCGGCTGGGTCAATGCCGTACAGTCCGGCGACTTGCCGCTCGATTTCTTCGAGCAGCCTGGACCGTTCCGCCCGAACAGCGTCGTCTGCAAGTAGTCCCCGTGCGGTATCGGCGATCTGCTGACGGGTCTCTCGACTTGAGTCGCTGACCACGAGCGGGAAACGTCGGAGCGTGGACCGTCGCAGGATATGGCGTCCGTGGCCCATTGTCGGCATCGTTTGACGCACAAAGAACCAGAACACCTGGCTGTTCAACACGCCAAGCAGATAGAAGGGATCGACTCGCCGTTGATCGGTCGTCAGCATCAGCGTCCCGGCATGGCCAAGATACTTCCCATCAGAGTCCATCGTGAAGTCACCGCCCGAACACACGAGCTTCAACAATACTCGCGGCCCTGGGACGAGAGTCAAACACGACGGAGAACGGAGGGCGTACCACTCGTGCGGCTTGATCCCGCGTCGTCGGGTCAGTGTTTCGCGGTGCTTGAGAAGGTACTGGTACGCCAGAGGATGACTATCGCGAAACACCGATTCTGGAAGCTGCCGACCGGAACGATCATAAGGCGTCAAGCAGACCGAACGAGAGGACGGCTGCTCATACCCCTTGATGTCTCGGGTGCGGATGATTGGTCGCAGTAGATGTGACTCAACGAGCAGATGTCGCCCACGGTCGCGGCCCTGAAGCAGCGTCTCGCCGTCCACGGTGGAACCGACACGGCGGAACAGAAAGACCGGATCGGCCCCGGTGACAAGGCCCTGACAGATCGAAATGGGCAATCGTCCCAACGGAGTTCCAGCGTCCCGAATACGATCCAGCAAAGACCTTTCGGAGACGGAACCGAACGACCAGTCGCCGGAACGGCAGGCAGAGGCGGGCAACTCGCGAACCACGACGTTCGGGTGGGCTCTGCCCGACCAGAGAGCGTTCAGTTTGTCCCGCAACCCGCCCGTTCCCGTGATCCAGGTATGTCGGCAGGCGACCTGTTTTCGGCCTTTCTCCAGCAGCACCAGAACGATTCTCGTGACGGCATCCGGGTAGACCTTGCTGTCCTCGAATTCCGTCAACTCGTGAACAGCACAGCTGCCGCCGAGCAGGGAGCGAAGCGTCCGGCCTGAGGACGTGCGAAGGAAGGTGCTGGCGACGCTCCAACCCAGCCAGCCGCCCTCGGCCAGGTAACGGACGGCCTCCTCGAAGAAGGGCATGAAGAGGTCGAATTGACCCGAACGTGCGGTACGGTACTTGGCCCGATATTCCTCTACCCGATCAGGAGCAGACTGTAACATCTCGTGGATGCGGACGAACGGCGGGCCACCCACAATGGCACCGAACGGATGGAACGGGGCTTTCGAGGCAAGGAAGTCCTGGCACAGGATGTTCTGCCGCAAGTCCGGCACCTGGAGATTGGCATCATCGATCTCGTTGCCTGATACGTGAAGAGCATCCCAGGTCGCCAGCAACAGGGCACGCCGCGTTGCCGCCGTTGCCTGGGGGTCGATGTCGCTCCCGAACAGCGATGCTCCGAGCAGGTCCAGGGTTTCTTGAGGGCTGGAACTGCCGCGTTGTTGCAACAAGTAACGCAGAGCAGCCAATAGGAAGGTTCCGCCTCCGCAGGATGGATCGAGGATTCGCAACGGCATCCGAGCATCCTGCAATGTCCGGAGTCGATCAAGGACACGAACCGTCAGGTAGTCGGCCAGGGACACCGGCGTGTAGTGGACACCTCGGGCACGTCTCTGGCCAGCTTCCCCGGCGTCTAGTTCAGACAGGCAGATTTGGTGGAACTCCCCGAAGGCCGTCGCCGGCAACGGAACGAGTTGATCGAACCGATTACGCCAGCCCAGGTCCGCAGCGAGAACGGCCCCGCAGACATCGTTCGGTAACGGAATGCGGTTGTCGAAGTCCGTCGGATCAAGAACAGCCTGAAGTATCGGTGAAGTAACCGCTTGCCGAAGAACCTGACAGTAGCAATGCGTCGTCAGCCCCGCTGGGTCGCTTGCCGGAAGCTGTAAAGCCGCAGGCTGCCTGTCCTGGATGAAGCGACAAATCATCATCAACCCCAATGCCTGGTCGATGGCGTCGGCACCCGGCTCGGATGACTCGCCTTGTGTCCGCCAGATTGCAAGGAGCCGATGCCGGCAAGTCCGCACGCGGTCCAGCCAGCGTTCTCGGGGGACACCTTCAAGTACGTCAGGAGGCCCGACGAGGGCCGGGAATTCAACTTTCGAGGACATGAGACGTTCCGAAGAAGAGGTGGGGAATGGCACGGCAAGAACGTGCCGTCACGAGTTGACCGGCTGGTTCCCGCACTCGATCTACAAGATGCAGTTACACCGCCCGATGTTACTGTCGCCCAGCCCCAGGTCGCGGGCCAGGGAAACGTCTTCCATGCACAACGCAGATGTTAACTTGGGCTGGAATCGACGAATCGTATCCAGCAGATGGCGGTAGATCGCCGCCCGCATCGAGACGGGGTAGCGGGTGCGTCCGTCTCTGGGCGAATTATCGAGGACCGTCAGCGAACGGGAGATCAGGTTGTCCTTGCCCAGCTTCGCCTCCATGATCTGCAAGGCCGGCCCATAGCTGCAAATGCCGCCCAACGTGATCCGGTCCAGCTTCACCTGGGTCAGCAACTGCTCAAGCAAATCGTCGTAATGCCGCTGCCAGTCGGGGATGGGGATGATCGGCATCAGCATGATGCGAACCGGGTAGCCGGCTTCGGCACACCGCCGGATTGTGCGAATCCGGTCCTCAATCGGCGGCGTGATGACCTCATACTCCTTCCGCACCGCCGGCGGGTTGAGGCTCCAGCACAGAACCGTATGGCCCTGGTGGTCGAGGTCCAGAACGTTGTCGAAGTCGGCACACTTCGACAGCACTCGCAAGCGGGCATACGGGTGCCGTGCGAAGAAGGGGATCATGGCCCGCGAGTAGCCGGTCAGCGGATCGAGGGCCATGCCGTCCTGGAGCTTTCCCAGGTAGAACGCTTCCTCTCGACCGAGTTTTCTGGCCGTGCGGTCGATCTCCGCCAGGATTTCCTCCAGGTTGACGTAGATTTTGACGCTGGGTGAGAACCGCACGCCTTGAGTGCCGGACAGATAGCAGAAGGAGCATCCGTAGGGGCAGAAGCCGTAGGGCGAGAAGTGCCAGAAGTTCGGACAGGTGTTCCCCTCTTCGTCGCTGCGGCCCACGGCACTTTGATGTTCGCCGAAGACCAGGACGCGGTGGCCCTTGTAGTGCAGATCGAGCGGGTCGTCGGCCTCAATGCGAACCTTGTTGTGTGGAACGGTCGGCTGTTCGATGACCTCAGCCTTGGGGTAAACGGACAGAACCCCATCGACCAGTTGCCGCCGGGCCGCAGTCGTGACGCTGCCCTTGGCGAGAACCACCTTCCTGGGCTGGAAGAGTGGAGCTGGTCGGGGTTGATAAGGGAGGGCCGCATCACCCTCGTTGTCGAACAGAGACCGTTGCTGGACGTTCGTCGCGGGCATGGTTCCCTCCTACTCTTCACTACCAAACCCAGCATACTGTACATGCGGTCAATTCGCAAGAGCAGTTGAGTTGATCCGCAGCCGTCTCGCGGCATCGGGATCATAGCGGCCCGTCCAGTCCTGAAACCGGGACACGTAAGTAGTATTCGTTCTCTTCCCCTATCGAAGAGAGGGACGCATCTGACAACACCCTCTTATCCGTAGGGGATGCCGAGAGCCGCAGGCAAGTGGCTGTGGAGTGCTACCCGAAAGTTGATCCAGGTGTTATGGAAGTTCCAGAGGCCCGATGAGGGCAGAAAGGACGACCATGAAGACCAAGACGTATTCGCCAGA
>RGVM01000304.1 GCA_010027295.1 Chitinophagia bacterium | reverse complement strand
ATCCATTCGAAGGTCTTCTCGGGCTTGTCCATCCAGACGCGCTGGGAGGCCAGCGTCACCTGGCGTTCGCTGCCCTTCTCCATGCGGGTGCCGAAGACGGCCACATCCACGAGGTCGGCGACATCGGCCTTGCTCTCCTTGCCCAGGCTGTCGGCATAGAACTTGGCCGATCCAACGGTGAGGGTCACCCGATATCTTCCGTCGGGCAGGCGCGTCGTGTCGAGCGCCTTGACGTAGTTCTCGTAGATGGTGATCTTCTCGAAGAGGTCGGTCACCAGATACTGCAGACTGTCGGGCGTGACGGCGCGGATATGGTCGACGAAGTCGATGGAATTGGTGTACGGAGGTCCTGAGAACCTGGTTTTGTCGAGATAGGCGCGGATGGCGCCGTTGAGGCGGTCCTCGCCGATGTAGTCCTGCAGGGCGTACATGACGATGCTGCCCTTGTTGTAGTGGATGTACTGCTGGTTCTCGACGAGCATGAGGGGCATCTCCCCGCGCCATTCGCCGACGCGGCCCTGCAGGTAGCGGTCCATCTCGTATTTCAGGAACTTGCGCATGGCCTCCTTCCCGTATTCCTGCTGCATGACCATGAGGGCCGAGTACTGGCTCATGGTCTCGCTCATGAGGACGCTGCCCTGGACGTCGCCGCCGATGACCTGGTGGGCCCACCACTGGTGTGCGACCTCGTGGGCGGTCACGTAGAAGGGCACGTCGATGTCGTCCGGTCCGTCCTCCACCTTGGAGATGAATCCGATGGCCTCGGAGAAGGGGATCGTGTTGGGGAAGGACTGCGCGAAGCTGGCGTAGCGCGGGAACTCGAGGATGCGCACCTGCCGGTGCTGGTAGGGCCCGAAGTGCTTCGTGTAGTAGTCGAGTCCGCGCTTAATGCCTTTGACCATACGGTCGATGTTGTACTCATGGCCTTTGTGGTACCATACCTCGATGGCCACGTCGTTCCATCTGTCCTTGCGGAGTTCATAGCGGGCACTGAGGAAGGAGAAGAAATGGAGGATGGGGCTGTCCATTTTGTATTGGAAATAATGCCTGCCATCCTTTGTCCAATCCTTCACGAGGTAACCCGGCGCGATGGCGCGCTGTCCCTCCTCGGTGCTGACGGTGGCTTCGAAGCGTATCCAGTCGGCGTCGCGCGAGATATAGTTGTTCATGAGGGCGGCGCTGTCGTCCACCCTGGCCATGCGGGGCTTGGGCCCGAGGCCGTATTCCTTACGGGCCTTGTTCTGGCTGAGTTCGGCATCGCCCAGGTATCCGATGCTGGGCAGGAGGCTGCTGTTGATGAACGTGCCGTTGTCGACGACGGGCGACGCGCTTTTTGCAAACAGCCCGTTGGGGATGTAGTCCATCTCGAAGTCGAACCCGATGCTGTCGCCGGGCAGGAGCGGCTTTGCGAGTGCGTAGATGCGGATGCCGTGGTCCTTGTCATCGACGGCTATTTTCGCCGGCACGGCGGGTTTCATGACAGGGTAGTGGTACGGGCTTTTCTTGCCGCTTGGATAGTCGATATAGAGGGTGTCGATGGCCTTGGCCGTCTTGTTCCGCAGGGTGTAGAGGCCTTTGATGTGCAGGGTCCTGTCCTCCGGGTGGATGTCGACTTCGAGGCTGACGGCGGTGATGCGGGGCTGCGGGAGCGTCTTGTAGCGCGAGAACCGCTTCTCGAGGTCGGCCGCCTCCTTTTCCCTGTCCTTGGGTTTCCGTACATCTGCGAGTACGCGTGTCTGATAGTGTATGAAGCCACCGCTAACGGCTGCCACGAGGAGTACCGCGGCGATGGAGGCTTTGAGCCGGGGTCCGTTGAAGTGCGCGGAGAGGCGCCATCTGTCGCGGATGCCCTTCTGGCTGCCGCGGGGGTAGACGATGAGCGCGAGCAGGCAGAGGGCGGTGCCGAAGGCCAGCCAGAAGCTGCGGTAGACCATCCACTGGGGGAGAGTGTTGCCGTATCCGTTCATGTCGGAGTAGGGCATGGAGGCGCCGATGCCGTTGAAGTCGAGCAGCGGGTAGCTCCATTCGAAGATGGACGACAGGATGGGGATGACGATGAGCGGGATGATGGTGAGAAAGAAGGCGAGGTACTTGTTGGCGGCGTAGGTCTGTACGGAGAGGGCCAGTGCGATGAAGACGACGCCGACGGCCGCGCTCATGAGCAGGTTGGTGAGGTACTGGGCGTAGTCGATGTCGGTGAAGCCGGAATAGAGCTGGATGCCGATGCCGGCGATGGAGACGACCGCCTGCATGAGGGCCATGGCCACGGTGAAGGCGAGGAGCTTGGAGAGGAATAGGCTGCCGTTGCCGACGGGTGTGACACCGACGAGTTCCTGCATGCGGGCCTCTCTGTCGCGCCACAGACTTGTACCCGAGTGGAAGATGACGAAGATGACAGAGAAGAAGGCGGTGGCGCCCTGGACGTTCTCCACGACCTTGTAGGTGACGAGCCAGGTGGAGGACTCGTACATGGAGTCCATGAAACGCAGGATGAGGAAGAGCATGCCGACGGAGAGCAGGCACATGACGATGTAGAATACGCTCGTCAGCATGCGGCGGAGTTCGAGGCGCATGAGGTGCACCGTCTGCTGCCATGCCATGGCCGTGTCGAAGGCCTGGTTGACTTTGGGCAGGCTCTCCAGGGTGAGGGCGCTGTGCCTTGCCGGGGCTTCGGCACGAGTGGCTTTCCCGAAGAGCCGGAGCGGCTGGAGGAACTGGCTGAACCGGAAGCCGCGGTAGCTGATGGCGGCGATGAGCAGGGAGATGCCCATCCAGATCAGCCGGTTGTAGAGGATCTCGTCGCGCAGCGGGATGAGGTTGAGGTTGCGTTCGGCCGGGCTCCAGTACTGTGTGACTTTCCGGAGGGCCTGTGCGCCGGAGGGTTCGAGGAGGGCGGCGAGGGTCTTGTTGTCGATGTTGGCGGTGATATTCTCGCTGGCGATCTGCAGGACCATGAGGACGATCGCCACGATATAGGCCGCCATCGTGGTGCGCAGGAAGGTGGTGAGCGAGAAGAAGAGGACGCCCAGGAACAGGATGTTGGGCAGGGTGAACAGGAGGAAGGGCTCGAGGTAGTTGACGAGTCGGTATTCACCCATCACGGGCTTGCCCATGCCGAAGAGGGAGCCGGCCCAGTAGCCTGCCAGGAGTCCGGCGAAGATGAACACGGCGACCGTAAAACCACCGAGGAAGCGGCCGAGAAAGTAGCCGGGCTTGCTGATGGGCTTGGTGAAGAACAGCGGGTGGATGTTGTACTCGTAGTCCTTCTGGATGACGGTGCCCATCGACGAGATCAGCAGGATGCTCACCAGGATGCCGAAGATGTTGCTGCTGGTACCGAGGAGGATGCTGGCGACGGCGCCGGCGGAGTTTCGGATGGTGAGGCTGTCGGAGCGGGTGGTGTCGAAGACTTCGGAGGCGGCCATCCCGATCAGCATCGTGAGGAGGAAGAGGATGCCGAAGTACAGGTAGGTGGTGGGACGGCGGAAGGTCGTCCTCAGCTCGAAGGCGTATATCTCGCGGAACATGGGTCAGCCTCTGTTTTCGGTGATGGTGGAGAAGTAGACGTCCTCCAGGGATGCGTCGGCCTGGACGAAGCCTTCTTCGGGCCGTTCGTCGGCGTAGACATGCACGACCATCTTCCCTTCGGAGACGTGGTGCGAGATGACGCGCATGGTCTGTCGGTAGTGGGTGAAGTCGGTCTTCTCGACCGCCTTGCTCCATATCTTGCCCTGGATGGCCTCGACCGTGCCGGCGGGCGTTCCTTCGAGTAGGATGGTGCCGTTGTTCATGACGACGAGGCGGTTGCAGAGGCTGCGCACATCATCCACGATATGTGTCGAGAGGATGACGATGACCTGTTCGCCGATTTCGCTTAGGATGTTGTGGAAGCGGTTGCGCTCCATCGGGTCGAGGCCGGCGGTGGGCTCGTCGACGATGATCAGCTTGGGGTTGCCGAGGAGGGCCTGTGCGATGCCGAAGTACAGGTAGGTGGTGGGACGGCGGAAGGTCGTCCTCAGCTCGAAGGCGTATATCTCGCGGAACATGGGTCAGCCTCTGTTTTCGGTGAT
>RGVM01000303.1 GCA_010027295.1 Chitinophagia bacterium | reverse complement strand
ACCTCCCAAGCGTTCTTACGATACACATTGACTGTATCTCCATCGGTCTTTAATACGTGAATCTGCACGAAGGCGAATTTTAACGCCGGACATGGTTTCGTGAAAGAGCGATTCGGAGCATCTTTCATCCTTTGACGAGTATATCTTATGATGATTGGGGACTGCATCCTCAATCGAATGGCCTGATAGTCGAACAGTAGCGTGTCGGATGCAGGGCACTCAACCCTCAAGAGCCTCTCAAATACAATTACTAGCGTAGGCCATTGCCTTAGATGATGGTAAGCACCTCTTCCGTCGGCAGCCGCCTGCGTTCTCCGTACACTCCCGCAGGCGTCCCGTTCCCCACCGCCACGATCATGCAGATGTCTGCTCCCCGGTGCAGTGCGAGCAGCTTCTTCACCCGCACCGCGTCGAATCCCTCCATCGGACAGGTATCATATCCCTCGGCCTGGATAGCCAGCATGAACGTCTGTGCCGCCAGCGCGCAGGACTTGTGGAGGATCACCCGCTGCCATCCGCTGCCACCCAGACGCATGACCGGTCGCGTGAGCCCCAGCAGGAAGCTGCCCAGCCTTCGGACGAGGGTGTTCAGTCCGAACGGGTCGCTACGGTAGGCAAGGGGCATGAGCACCCCGTAATATTTACGCATGAGCTTCATGCGGCGCTCATCGGGCCCGCTCCCCGAGGAAGGCGGCGCCTGCTCAAGGTTCCACTTGGCATGCCGCCTCCACAGGTCTTGCCGGGTCTGGAATACGACCAGGTGCGAGGCTGTCTTCGCCGCGTTCTGTCCCATGCATAGGGTCACCATGCGCTCGCGTACCGCAGGGTCGCGCACCCATGTCAGATGCCAGAGCTGCATGTTGCTGCTGTTCGGGGATAGGAGTGCCAGTTCGATCGACCGGCGCACGGCATCATCCGGTACCGGCATTTCTCGGTCGAATTTCCGCACCGAGCGGCGCGCGCGGACGAGCATTTCAAAATGACTATTTTCCAAGGAATTGGAGGTGGATACTGTGTCCATGTGCAACAAAAATGAAAACAATTTGTTAGTTTCACGTCAAATTCCTAGATTTGACCTATAAATCATCCAAATCCCGGAACATTATGAAGATGATGAAACTCCTCTCCCTTGCGGCTCTCTTGATGCTCGGTTTGGCATCTCAGGCTGCCATACCCACCCGCTCTGTTGTGCTGCCCTCCGGCGAAAACCAAGTGAACGAAGATGTCACCCGTATTTTTAATGACAATATCCAGGCATTCCTGAGCCTCACTCCCCGCGAATACCACCGCCTTACCGGGAAAAAACTGACGTTAGCCGAGACGGTGAAGCTCAAGGCAGCCCAGAAGATGGTTAAGACCCAGTTGAATCATTCTGATGGGGAAGATACATTTCCCAAGGGTGGCTACATCGTACTTGTCATCCTGGGATGGGGTTTCATCCCCCTGGGCATCCTCTCCGATTGGAAAGGCAATGACTGGTGGGTCAATCTCCTTCTCACGGCCCTCTGTTGGTTGCCCGGCGTCATCCATGGGCTCGTGAAGATGAAAGATTACTATAAGTAATAGACATTATGACATTTGCCCGGTACTCCGGGATTGAAGCCATGCATTCCGATGCATGGCTTTCTTCGTACATTCATACCGTAATCCATCCCTTTGCAGGCACCCCCCGATACCATGATGAAGAAATCCCTCAACCAGGCCTGGCTCTTCGCCTTGATGGCCTTCCCGGTTCTGCTATGGATCCTGCCCGCTACCTTTTTTGATTTCACGGGGATCGAACTCTGTCCCTCCATGTTCTTCTTCGACATCGAATGCCTGGGCTGTGGGATTACCCGGGCCGTTATGCACATGCACCATTTCGATTGGCGCGAAGCCGTCTACTACAATTACGCCGTCGTCCTGGTCTACCCAGCACTTGTGTACGTATGGTTCCTCTGGCTTCGGGATGCCTGGAGGAAGACGAAGCCGGAGGTCGGCAAGACCGAACTGGAAGCCTGAAACCATGCGCATCACACTTCACTCATCCATTCTAGATTGATGAAACGGAACATACGCCTGTTGCTCTTCTTCGGAATTCTGTCGGCAGGTTGCGGAAAGAACCCGCTGGACCCATCCGGCAGTGGCGACTTCGTCACCTACGTGATCGCCAAAGGACAGCAGTCGGCGAGTCCATCAGCCTACAAATTCTACAGCAGTATCACGGAACAGCGGTTCGTCGTGCGATTCGACAGCAGCGCCATCTACCGGACCGTGGACCCGGGCAATCAGGGCGACATCAACAAGCTGTATGGGTTCGCCGACGACGACAAGCCCCACCATGTCAGCAGCGCCCGTATCGGATGGCGCTGGGTTGGAGGGAAACTGGAACTCCACGGCTATGTCTACAACGACTCGGTTCGCACGACGGCCCTGATCACCGACGTCCCTCTTAAAACTGACATCAACTGCTCCATCAAGGTCAGCGGCACCCAATACCAGTTCTCCGTGAACGGCGCGGGCCTCACGATGCCCCGCAAGGCCAAGACGGCTACCGGCGTGGGCTACCGCCTCTACCCATTCTTCGGCGGCACTGAGAACGCCCCGCAGGAGATCCGCATCCTGGTGAAGGAGCTTTGACACTCCAGCTCCTTGCCTCGGAGAGATTGAGATGAATATAAAATCCGGTACATGCTCGGCACCTTGAAGCGGATGATCCTCGTCCGCGTCGCCTATTGGATCAGCCGGGGAAGGCTGCGCGCCATCCTCCGATCCATGAACGAAGACTCCCTTGTAATCGACTGCGGTGCCAACGTGGGCGATATCAGCGCGCTCTTCCTCAAGACGGGCGCATCGGTCATCGCCTTCGAGCCCGACCCTGTAGCCCATGACATCCTGGTCAACCGGTTTCGAAGCCATCCCCGGTTCACCCTCTATGACAAGGCAGTCTCCGACCGCGAGGGCCGGGCACCGATCTACTTCCACCGGGACCGGCGTGGTGCCGGCGCAAAGGAGTTCACGACCAGCTCGTCACTGGTCGCTGAGAAGCGAAACGTCGATTCCGGCTATTCCACAGAGGTAGGATTGGTGGACCTCAGCGCCTTTGTCGCTTCCCTTGGGCGGCGTGTCGATGTGCTCAAGCTCGACGTCGAGGGGGCCGAGATATCCATCCTGAAAAAAATGCTGGCGGAGGGGACCCATGAGCGTATCGGACTCATGCTGGTGGAGACCCATGAGAAAAAGATCCCAGGCCATGCCCGGGAAGTGGAATCACTGCGGCGGGAAATCTCGGAGAGGGGTATACGGAAATATCCATCTCAACTGGATCTGAGACTATCCTGCGCTGCATTACCCTCCTCGTTATTGCGGCCTTGCGGTATTCCCTCCTTCCAGAAGACCCATAGGCCGGGCAGTGCCGCCACTGTAGAGACCACCCAGAAGGCCGATGCCGTGAACACCGACAGTACGGGGTCGTTCCCCAGCATCTCCGCCGTGAAGCCCATCACGAACTCCCTCACGCCGAGTCCGCTCAGTCCGATGTTTAGGATGGAGAGCACGGTCGATGCGTGGAATCCGAAGAGATAGGATCCCGGCGTGTAGCTCCTTGACTGGGCGGCCAGGATGCACAGGACGGATAGGGACACGAGGCCCTGGATGCCGAGCGAGAGGGCATGCTTGCGGAGCCAACCGCCCGCATGTTCCGGAAAGAGCCTCCTCAGCAGCAGGGCGTAGGCCGCCGACAGGGCCAGGAAGCCCGCCAAGGCGGGAAGGCCTCGTAAGGGAAGGCTGGGTATGCCCCAGGAGAGTGCCGTGAGCCAGGCGCCGATGGCCCATAGACCGCTGACCCGTTCGAGGAGGAAGACCTTGAGGATCCGCTTCCCGGACACATCGTGTGATTGCCTGAGCCGGAGGAGCTTGTAGCCGTCACCCCCGATGCCGCCGGGCAGGGCGAGGTTGCCGATCACCCCCAGCAGATAGAGGCGAAGCCCTTTGCCAAGGCCCAGCATTATGCCGGCATCCCTCAGGAAGAGTCCGGACCTCACCGTGGATGCCAGGAATGAGGAGAAATAGGTGAGAACCGCGAGCACCAGGAACATCGG
>RGVM01000302.1 GCA_010027295.1 Chitinophagia bacterium | reverse complement strand
TTGAAAGCTCTTCATTCGAAAATCTATAATTCAATACTATAATTTGGATTGAAACGTTCACATGTATAAACGATTTAGCATATATCGTTAAGGTAAGTTGAAGTATCTCTTAAACAAAAGCTATTGTAAAGCATTATCTTTAGTTAAATCAAAACACTCGCTGTATGAACACGATTTTCCTCAACGTCATGGACATCAAAGCCGACGATCCGGTGACATTTACGTTCTTCACCGGCTACATGGCCATGCTGGCCGCATCAGTCTTTTTCTTCTTTGAAAGGGGCCAGGTTGATGGCAAATGGAAGACCTCCCTGTTGGTCTCCGGCCTGATCACCGGCATCGCAGCCGTGCATTACTACTACATGCGCGACTATTTTGCTGCGACGGGTAAGACGCCTGTGGCACTACGCTACATCGACTGGACCCTTACGGTTCCCCTGATGTGCCTGGAGTTCTATCTGCTGCTTAAGCCGGCAGGTGCCAAGTCCTCCTTCATGTGGAAGTTGATCGCCGCCTCCGTGCTGATGCTGGTGGCAGGTTATATCGGTGAGGCCTTCACGGACGGTTCCACGGCCCATTCGGTCAAGTGGGGTGTCATCTCAACGATCGGTTATGTCTACATCCTGTATTCTGCCTGGTTCGGTGAGGCCAAGACGCTGGCAGCTTCCAGCAATTCCGCCGCTGTTGCCAAGGGAATCAACGCACTCGCATGGTTCGTGCTGGTTGGTTGGGCTATTTATCCCATCGGCTACATGGCTATGCCGGGCGGTTGGCTGAGCAACATGTTCGCACCCGAGGATGTGAACCTGTTCTACAACCTCGCTGATGCCATCAACAAGATCGGTTTCGGCCTGGTGGTCTATGGCATCGCCACGTCGGAAAGCAAATAATCCGATCCCCCCTTGCAAAAAGCCCTCCCCGTCTTGGATTCGATCCAGGGGAGGGCTTTTTGATTGGATGTGCTTTCCCTTGTATTAGCAAACCAGAACCATATGTCCGCTGTCCGCATCATCCTCACTCTGTCCGGCCTCCTCTGGGTACTTCTGCATGAGGTGTTGGGGGCCATGGGGGAGACCCTACAGACGGGTGTATTCCTGGTGGGCATCCTGACGTTAGGGGTGCCTCACGGGGCGGCCGACTTGTTGGTGGAGATGCGGAACCGTGGCTCTGCGGCGTTCCCGGTGGCATCCTTTTTAGGGAGGTACCTTTTGCGGCTCACCCTGTTCGCGCTGCTGTTGTTCCTGTTCCCGACCCTGGGATTGCTGATTTTCATCTTGATTGCGGCCTATCATTTCGGAGAGACGGATCTTTCTTCACTCGATGCCTCTGGGCTGACTGGGAAGGCCGCGGTGCTGACACACGGATTGTCTGTGCTGGGCATCATATTGTTGGGGCATGCGGCCGAGTTGAGACCCTACCTTGAACTCGTGGCGGCTGACCGTATCCATCTGGAGGGGGCGATGGCATGGCTCGACGGTCATTCGATCACACTCATGCTGTTGCTCTGTCTCACTGCGGTGGGGTGTATGTGGATGCATTGCAGGCGACAGTCAGGCGAATGGTCCAGGGCCGGTGCCCGCTGGGCGGCCTATTATCTCCCCATGGCATTTATCCTTTGGCGCCTTCCCCTGCTGGAAGGCTTCACTTTCTATTTCATCGGTTGGCATTCCATCCTCTCGCTCGATTGCATCGTAGGCTATCTCTGCCGTTCCGGTGCCTTTCCCCGGCGCAAGGTCATCCGACAGATCGCCCTTTTTAGTGCGCTGGCCATTGTGGGTATCGTCGGAGTCGGATGGGCAGGCTTCATGTTCGCTTCACCTACCTCTATGGCCTGGTACGTCTTCATGGGCCTGGCCGTACTGACGGCTCCGCACATGGAGGTTATGCACGACATGTACCATCGCCTGCGGTTGGATGCGGGCAGCCGATCAGACAGGGCATTTGCACGCGGCTGATCTCATCCATCCTACAAGGGCATTCCGGGGGCTGAGCCTTAATCCTTCCTATCCCATTCCTGTCAGAAAGGCACGTAGCGCCTCATAGTCGGCAGGCATTGGCACGGATGCCTTGACGCCCCCCAGGACCTGTCGCACGGATTCCGGTACAGGCACGGGTTCCCCCGTAGCCGTCTCCACGCAGTCGGGGAACTTGACCGGATGGGCGGTGCCCAGGAAGTATCCCATTGCTGTCGGGTGTGCATCCCTCCAGCGTTCCAGGGCCAGGAAGCCTACTGCGCCATGAGGGTCGAGCAGGTATCCGTGATCCTGGTGAACTCTTCGGATGGTGTCCACCGTGTCCGCATCGGAAATGGATATGGCGCTCATGACTTTCCGGCAGGCTGTTTCATCGTCTCCCAGTAGTTCCAGTATGCGGATGAAATTGCTCGGATCGGCCACGTCCATCGCGTTGGAATGCGTGGCCACGGCCCGTGCCGGTCGGTAGCCTCCGCCCTGCAGATAGCGGGGGACGGTGTCGTTCGCATTGCAGGCGGCGATGAAATGGGCGACGGGCAGTCCTGATTTCCAGGCCATCATCCCGGCGCACAGATTCCCGAAATTCCCGCTGGGGACTGAGATCACGGGAGATTCTGGCCGATGCGGCCATTGCTGCCAGGCGAGCAGATAGTAGAGCTGCTGGGGCAGCCAGCGGGCTACGTTGATGGAATTGGCGGAGCTGAGGGCCACTTTACCTCTCAGGTCGGCGTCTGCAAAGGCTGATTTGACCAGCCACTGGCAGTCGTCGAAATCGCCCGAGACCTCCAGGGCGTGGATATTGCCTCCGAGTGTGGTGAGTTGTTTCTCCTGTACGGGACTGACTTTCCCGGAAGGATATAGGATTACGACTTCGATGCCGGGTACTTTGTGGAAGCCATGGGCGACGGCCCCACCCGTGTCGCCACTGGTGGCCACCAATACGACGGTCCTGCGGTCGTTATCGCGCGAGAACCAGCCCAGGCAGCGGCTCATGAACCTTGCGCCGACATCTTTGAATGCCAAAGTGGGTCCATGGAAGAGTTCGAGGCAGTAGATGCCGCGGCAGACCTCGGCAAGCGGTATGGGGAAGTCGAGGGTCTCGCAGACGATGCGGTGGAGTTCCGGTTCGGGGATGCAGTCGCCCACATAGGGCTTCATGACCTGAAGGGCCATCTCATCGTCCGGGAGTCGGGGCAGGCTGTCGAGGAAGCCTTTCTCAAACACTGGTATCCGGCTTGGGAAGTAGAGTCCCTTGTCGGGGGCCTGTCCCTGCAGGGTGGCCGTCCGGAAATCGGTGACGGGCGCCTGGCCGGCGAGGCTGTAATATTTCATGCGGTCTGCTGGGTTATGGGTGCCCGGAGGCGGCGGAATCAGTCAAAGGGGATTTCCCTCACGCCTTCCGGATTGACTCGGGTGACGTAGGTACGGTGGTCGATGCCGATGCGGTCATAGACCTCCTGCATGATGGCGGCCATGGCGACGGCCTTCTCACGGGTTTCATTGAGCATGAAGACGGAGGGGCCGCTGCCCGAGATCCCCCCGCCGAGGGCTCCGGCTTCCAGGCAGCGGGCCTTTATCTCGGCGAAGCCCGGGATGAGGATGCTCCGAACGGGTTCGATGATGACGTCTTCGAGTGACCTGCCGATGAGGGCGTAGTCGCCCTTCATGAAGCCTGCCACGAGTCCGGCGATATTGCCCCACTGGCGGATGGCCTGTTTGAGCTGGACTTCCTTGCGCAGGATCTGGCGGGCGTCGGAGGTACGCACCTCAATCTGCGGGTGGACGACGGCGACATGGAGTGTGGGGGCTTCGAGCCGGACGATGTCGAGCGGGTGGATGGCCCGGATGAGGGTGATGCCGCCGAGGATGCAGGGGGTGATGTTGTCGGCGTGTTTGACGCCGCTCGCGACTTTCTCACCGTTCATGGCGAAGCGGACGAGGTCTTCGGGTGTGAAGGGCTCTCCGAGCAGCCGGTTGGCCGCCACCACGGCCCCTGCCGAGCTGGCGGCGCTGGAGCCCAGTCCGCTGCCGGGCTTGATGTTCTTGGTGATGGTGAGGCGAAGACCGACGGGTTCGGGCAGTTCCTCCATGAGGGCCAGCAGGGCG
>RGVM01000301.1 GCA_010027295.1 Chitinophagia bacterium | reverse complement strand
CTCCAAAGAGGGAAGGCTTGAAAGAAGGCCTTGGTGCCTGGAGGGCAGGAAGGGTGCGGTTGGCAAGACGGTAGCCTTCCATCGACCTTGAGAGGAGTTGCTGAATGCTGATGGCCCTTCGATGTCCAGCCGGTGCATAGGCGTTGACCTTCCCCAGCAATGCCGACGTCATCGCCGGAAGCAGGGCCGTATCCGATGCCCTCGTCTCCAGACCGAGTCGACGGTCGATGCCTGACCGGTCATAATTCAGTCCCCATAGTAGGTTGAAGGCAATGTTGACGCCGAGCAGCCAGCATGCTGTCAAGCGCATGTGCGCTGCCAGGGAAGCCCGTCGCCGCACCCGTCCCGGCAGGGCCCATCGGACCAGGGATACCAACAGCCATCCCCCTGCCAGCAGATAGAGCCAGTCGCCAATGCTGAAAGGCACCCATCCGATACACAGGTGCATGAGCGCGGACAACAGCGGGTAGATATCCGAGGCATAGAAGCGGTCCACCCGAAGCGGGTCGAGCGAGAACCAGCGGATGGCCAGCGCCAGGGTCGTCAGGACCAGCAGCCAACGGTTCCGGTGGAAGAAAGCCGCCATCAGATTCATGGTACAAAGATAGACAGGAGGCATAGCCTTCCCCCTTTTGTCCAAATGCATGAAAAAAACTACCTTTGCACACCCAAACGCATGCCCATGCCCGGCCGCAGGGACTTTGACATCGCCTTCGTAGGTCTAAAGCCGGGGATTCATGTGTTCGAGTACGAGGTCGACGACGATTTCTTCACAGACCGGCCCACACAGGAATTCCGGCATTGCCGGTCCCAGGTGAGGCTGAGTCTCGACAAGCACTCCAACTTCATGATCCTGAAGTTCGAAGTGTCGGGAGAAGTGGGGCTGAGCTGCGACAGGTGCGGGAGACCGCTCACCAAGCAGCTCTGGGACGACTTCGAGATGGTCGTCAAGATGGTGGACGACCCGGACACCCTCAACGAGAAGGACGAAGACCCCGACGTCTTCTACATCTCGAAGACGGAGAGCCACCTCCACGTGGCGGACTGGCTGTACGAGTTCATCCTGCTGAGCATCCCCTCGCAGCGACTCTGCAGCGATGCCGACGCCGGAGGTGGGGAATGCGACCCGGCCGCGCTGGAAGTGCTGAGGAGAATGGAGGTGCAGGCTCAGTCTCAGGCCGGAGAGGCAGACCGGGGGAATCCGATTTGGAAAGGACTCGACAGATTCAGGAACTCATAAACAGACAATCATGCCCAATCCGAAACGCAGGCACTCGCAGCAGCGCAGCGCCAAGAGAAGGACCCACTACAAGGTGGACCCCGTCACCCTCAGCAAGGACAGCCTGACGGGTGAGATCCATGTTCGCCACCGCGCCCATGTCAGCGAAGGAAAGCTGATCTACAAAGGCAAGGTGGTCTCCGAGAAATCCCCCGTCTAGCACCCAAGGATGCCGGGAATCCTCCCGTCCAAAGCTCTGACGAATATCGGCGCAGACCGGACCGGGGAATCCCGCATACCCATTCCTGAACGAAGGTGAGGATCGGATTGGACATGATGGGAGGCGATTTCGCCCCCCTGGAGGCGGTGAAGGGCATCGCCCGTTACCTGTCTGAGGGCGGCGATTCGACCCGTCTTGTCCTGCTTGGGGACGAGTCGTTGTTGCGACCCATGCTCCAGGAACACGGCCTCGACCCCGAGGCCATGACACTCGTGCATGCACCCGAGCGCATCGACATGCATGAGCATCCCACCAAGGCGCTCAAGGAGAAGAAGGCATCCTCCATCGCCGTCGGCTTCGGCCTGCTCGCGACAGGCGGTATGGACGCCATCATCAGTGCCGGCAATACCGGCGCCATGCTGGTGGGTTCCCTTTTCAGCATCAAGTCACTTCCGGGCATCCATCGACCGACCATCGGCGCCTATATGCCCAGGGAGAACGGGAAGCTCGGTTTCCTACTCGATGCCGGCATCAACGCCGATTGCCGTCCCGAACACCTCGCCCAGTTCGCCGTCCTGGGCACCCTCTTCATGAAGCATGTCATGGGTGTCGAAGAGCCCCGGGTGGGCCTCCTCAACATCGGCGAGGAGGAGGGCAAGGGCAACATGCTCGCACAGGCGGCCTACCCCCTGCTCAAGGAGCAGTCGGGCATCCATTTCATCGGCAACGTGGAGGGCCGTGACGTACTCCTCGACAAAGCCGATGTCATCGTCTGCGAGGGCTTCACCGGCAACATCGTACTCAAGATGGCGGAAAGCATTCACGACATCGTCGTCCGCCGAAACGTCCGCGACGCATACTTCGACACCTTCAACTTCGAGTCCTATGGAGGCGTTCCCGTCCTGGGCGTCGCCAAGCCCGTCATCATCGGCCACGGCATCTCCGGCGCGCAATCCTTCATGAACATGATCCGCCTGGCCGAGAAAATGATCGACAAGGACCTGCTGGGCAGGATCAGCGAAGCCATCGTCTGAACGTTTCCCCCACAACCACCGCCCTCTCGGTTCTGCAGACACCTCCGCCAGCGTAGGATACCCCCCCCACCCTTGGAGAGTATTCTCATCTACCTACGACGGGAAGCCCAATTGGGTAAGTATCGACGAGAATGCCGCAGAACTCCCCCGGTTTTGAGAACCTACCCGGGTTTTGAGAACTCCTCCCGGTTCTGAGGACATACCGGGGTTCTCAGAACTCCCCCCGGTTTTGAGAACCTACCCGGGTTTTGAGAACTCCCCCCGGTTCTGAGAACCTCCCCGGGTTTTGAGAACTCCCCCAGGTTCTGAGAACCATACCCGGTTCTCAGAACTGTACTTTGGATGCTGTGGGGATTGGGCGACTCAGAGGTCGTCGATGGCCTTGTGTTTCGGCACCAGGGATTTCATGACCACCCAGGCGAGCAGGTAGGCCACGGCGCAGAAAGTGAACATGATGGTGTAGCCCGTCTCGATATGGCCGAGGGCCTTGTAATGGTCGAAGAGCCTCCCTCCTATCTTGGTGATGATGACGCCTCCCAGGCCACCGGCCATCCCGCCGATACCGACGACACTGCCTACGGCGCGGTTGGGGAACATGTCGCTCACCGTCGTGAAGATATTGGCGCTCCAGGCCTGGTGGGCCGAGGCACCGATACCGATGAGGAGCACCGGGAACCAGTAGCTGATGCCGCCCAGGGGTTGTGCCGCAAGGACGACCAGCGGGATGAAGGCGATCATGAGCATGGCCCGCATCCGGCCGTCATAGGGCTTGTAGCCGCGGTTCATGAAATAGACGGGGAAGAAGCCGCCCCCGATGCTGCCGAACATCGTCATGCTGTAGAGGACGGACAGGGGCAGCATGATGGAGGTTCCGGTCATCTGGTACTGGTCCTTGAGGTAGGCCGGCAGCCAGAAGAGGAAGAACCACCAGACACCATCTGTCATGAACTTCCCGAAAGTGAATGCCCAGGTCTGCCGATACGCCAGCAGCCGATACCAGGAGATCTTGGCGGCGGGCGCATCCCCGGAGGGTGCGGGGGCCTCTTCGCCGTCGCTACGGATGTAGTCGAACTCCTCCGGGGAGAGCCTCTTCTGGTCTTCTGGCCTCTCATAGTACATCCACCAGAAGATGAGCCACAAGAATCCGATAGCGCCGATGACGATGAAAGTGGACTGCCAGCCCCAGGTCTTCGCCATCCAGGGCACGGACAGCGGGGCGAGGATGGCGCCCACGTTGGTGCCGGAGTTGAAGATGCCGGTGGCGAAGGAACGCTCCTTCTTGGGGAAATACTCCGCCGTCGCCTTGATGGCGGCGGGGAAGTTGCCGGCCTCGCCCACGGCCAGTACCGCACGCGAGAACATGAAGCCCAGCACCGATGCCGGGACGGCCAGGATGCCGAACCAGCCGACGACGGGCAGCAGGGCCTCGCCGATGGGGATGGACAGGGCATGCACGATGGCGCCGATGCTCCAGAGGATGATGGCCCAGCTATAGCTCTTCTTTGTACCGAGACGGTCCACGATACGGCCGGCGAAGAGCAGGGAGATGGCGTAGATGATCTGGAAAGTGGAGGCGATGTCGGCATAGTCGCTGTTGCTCCAGCCGAACTCCTCC
>RGVM01000031.1 GCA_010027295.1 Chitinophagia bacterium | reverse complement strand
AACAACGGCATGAAACCATGACCATCGCGTTCGTATCCTTCATCAAGGATCCCTGGGGCGGCAGTGAAGTCCTCTGGGCAGAGGCGGCGCACCTGGCGCTGGCTGGGGGGCACCGCGTCGTGATATCGGCGCTGAAGGTCGACCGGCCTTCGGAGCCGCTGCAACGGCTGCAGGCGGCGGGCGCGCGCGTGCATCTCCACCGGGGCTTCATCCACCCGGCCTGGGGCCGGAACCGGCGAATCCTGAACAAGGCGCGCATCCTTCTCCTCAATCTGCTCTCGAACCCATACCGACATATCGCGACCGAGCGTCCGGACATCGTCGTCTTCACCGGCGCCTGCTATGCGATGCTGCTCAACAAGCCCCTGTACCGGCTGGTGCGGAAGGCAGGCATACCGCTGGTCCTGAACAACCAGGTCAACATCGAGTACACGCGCCCCATCGACAGGGAGCAGGCCGCCTTCCTGCGGGAGGTCTATGGCTATGCCTCGCTGGCGGTTTTCGTGAGTCGCCGCAACCTTACCGTCGCCGAACGGCACCTGGTACAACGCATCCCGAGGGCGGCCGTCGTGCGCAACCCCGTGAACCTGCGCTCGCTGGAGCCCCTGCCCATGCCCCCATCGGAGGATGGCTGGCGGCTCGCGATCGTGGCCAACCTCCTGGTGAACCACAAGGGGCACGACCTGTTGCTGGAAGTACTCTCCGACGACAGATGGAAGGCGCGTCCGGTGCGCCTGCACATATATGGCAGCGGCAGCGACGAAGCGCACATACGCGACCTCATCGCCTTCTACTGCCTCTCGGAGAGGGTCGTGATGGAGGGTTCCGCCTCGGACATCCGCACCGTCTGGTCGCTCAACCATATCCTGGTCATGCCCTCACTCAACGAGGGGATGCCGCTGTCCGTGGTGGAGGCGATGATTTGCGGGCGACCGGTGGTGACGACGGATGTGGGCGGGAATACCGAATGGATCACCGACGGCGTGGAGGGCTTCATGGCCGACGGGGCCAACACACGGGCGCTGGATGCCGCCCTGGAAGCCGCCTGGCAGCGTCGCGACGAGTGGTCCGCCATCGGCATGAAGGCACATGAACGGGCCCTGGCAATGCATGACCCCGACGCCGGCGGGACACTGCTGCGACTAATCCTCGAACATGGGCGTCGTACGTAGGCAGAGCCTCATATCGAGCGCCTTCATCTATCTGGGCTTCGCCATCGGCGCGGTCAACATCCTGCTGCTATTCCCTCGCTTCTTCTCGCCCGAGCAGATCGGCCTGACGCGCATCCTGCTCGACGTGGCGATGGTAATGGCCACGGTGTGCACGCTCGGCGCCGTGCCCGTGACGCTCCGGTTCTTTCCCTTCTACCGCTCCCGGCTGCCGGCCGACCGCAACGACCTGCCCTTCCTAAGCCTGGCCCTGGGTGCCGCGGGATGCCTGCTGATGGCGCTCTTGCTACCGACCCTGAAGCCACTTATCATCCGGAAGTTCGGAGCGAGGTCGCCGCTGTTCATCGAATACTTCGAGCTGCTATACCCCCTCACCGTGAGCCTCGTCGGGTTCGCCATCCTGGAGGCCCATGCATGGAGCTGGCGACGGACCGTGCTGTCGAACGCCCTCAAGGAGTTCGGCTTCCGCATCCTCACCACCCTGATGATCCTGGCGTTTGCCGCGGGCTGGCTCGGCTTCGAGGACTTCATCCGCCTATATGCCTGGGTGTACCTGCCGCTCGTGGCCGTGCTGGCATTCGCCATCGGACGGATGGGAGGGCTTGTGATGCACCTGCGGCCCAGTCGCGTCACCCGGCGCCTCAAGGGCAGGATGGCCTCCTTCGGACTCTTCATGCTGGGGGGCGCGATCCTGAACATCGTCGCCCGGACCAACGACACCATCATCCTGGCCAGCCAGTCGTCGGGTGGACTGGCCGACGCCGCCGTCTTCACCATCGCCACCTACCTGGTGACCGTGATGGACGTGCCGATGCGGAGCCTCGTGTCCATCTCCACCCCCTTCATCGCCGAGGCATGGCAGACGCGCGACATGGCCCGTATCGAGCGGCTGTACCGCAAGACCTCGCTGAACCTCATGCTGGCCGGCGTGGCCATCTTCTCCGTCGTGCTGCTCAACATAGGCGATGCGACGGCCTATCTTGGCGATGGCTATGCCGCCCTCACCTGGCTGGTGGTGGTGAGCGGCCTCGGCAAGATGGCCGACCTGTCAACAGGCCTCAACACGCAGGTGCTATTGCTGTCGAGGTTCTGGCGCGTCGACTTCCTCACAAACCTGCTGCTGGTGGCCCTCTCCATCCCCCTCAACTACTGGCTCACCCGGCGATATGACGTGATGGGGCCCGCATATGGCAACCTCGTCGCCCTTGTCGTGTTCAACCTCGCGCGTTCGCTGCTCATCTGGCGCTTCTTCCGGATACAGCCCTTCTCGCGGCGTCACCTGGGGCTGCTCGCCGTGGGGCTGGCCGTGCTGGCCGCCTGCCACTGGATACCGGCCACGGGCCACATGTTCGTCGACATCGCTGTACGCACCACCGCCTATCTCGTCCTCTTCGGCGCGGCCGTCTGGAAACTGCGCATATCGGAGGATATCCACGAGGTCGCAGGCACCCTGCTCGCCCGCCTGCGCAGCCTCAGGGGAGGCGGACCCGCGGAGAGCTGAACGACCGGGGCGAAGGGGAAAGGTGAAAAGCGCTATCTTACCGTCACCGGTCTGGCCGGACATCGAACCCGAACCTCATGCACTCCGTCATCGGCAATCTCGGCAGGGGCACCCTCGGCATGGTCTTCCTGCTGACGCTCTGCTACGTCCTCAGCAACAACCGGAAGGCCATCAACTGGCGGCTCGTGGGACTGGGTGTCCTGGCGCAAGCCGCCTTCGCGCTGGGCGTGCTCTCGGAGGGACGGTACAACATCTTCCGCATCTTCATCCAGTGGTGTTCGGAGAAGTTCGTGGAGCTGATCAACCTGGCGCACAAGGGCATCGAGTTCATCTTCGGCAACCTCGCCGACGCCAGCGGCAGCTGGGCCTACGTGTTCGGCGTGCAGGTGCTTCCCAACATCATCTTCTTCTCGGCGCTGTCGGCGCTCTTGTATTATCTCGGCATCCTCCAGGCCGTCGTCAGGTTCTTTGCGATGCTGCTGAGCCGGCTGCGCATTTCAGGGGCCGAGAGCGTATCCACCGCCGCCAACATCTTCCTCGGCCAGACCGAGGCGCCGATCATGATACGGCCCTTCCTGGAGCGGATGAACCGCAGCGAGATCCTCTGTATTATGGTGGGGGGGATGGCCAATACGGCCGGGAGCGTGCTGGCCGCCTATGTCGGCTTCCTGGGCGGCGCCGACGTCGTGCAGCAGAAGTACTTCGCCCTGCACCTGCTGAGCCAGTCGATCATGAGCGCACCTGCCGCCATCGTCTGCGCCAAGATGCTCTTCCCGCAGACGGACCCGGTGGAGCGGAGGATAGAGGTCAGCCGCGAGCGGCTGGGCGACAACGCCCTCGATGCCATCTCCCTCGGCACGACCGACGGCCTCCGGCTGGCCGTCAACGTGGGCGCCATGCTGATTGTCTTCACCGCCTTCATGTACGTCCTCAACTGGATCCTCGGCTCCGTCGGCTACCACCTCGGCATCAACGACGACATCCAGCGGATCAGCGCCGGCCGGTACGACGGGCTCTCCTTCCAGATGCTGCTGGGATACCTCTTCTCCCCGATCGCGTGGATGATCGGCGTGGACGGCCGCGAGATCGTGCAAGTGGGCCAGCTGCTCGGTGAAAAGACCGTCATCAACGAGTTCCAGGCCTATATCAGCTTCAGCCGCATGAAGGAGTCCGGACTGATTTCAGACCCGAAGTCCATCCTCATCACCACCTACGCCCTCTGCGGCTTCGCCAACTTCGCCAGCATCGGCATCCAGATCGGCGGCATCAGCCAGCTCGCCCCCAACCAGCGGCGCAACCTCACAGAGCTAGGCTTCAAGGCGCTCATAGGGGGCACCATCGCCTGCCTGATGTGCGCCTGTATCGCCGGGGCGGTATCCTGATCCGCCAGGGCGGACGGCGGGCGGGCGGACAGCCCGGTGTATCTCTTTGACCGCACCCATGAGCCTCGGCATCGTACCTTTGCGGCAAACACAAACGGATGGACAAGGAAGCCGTGGCCGCAGCCTTAGGATCGATACGGACCCATGCAGGACTGTCGGCCGTTGCCGACAAGGTGCTCGAAGGCATACGCATATCCCCTGAGGAAGGACTGATGCTCTACCGGGAAGCCCCTCTGGCCTTCGTGGGCATGCTCGCCAACCACGTACGGGAGCGCCTGCACGGCGACAGGACCTACTTCAACCGCAACTTCCACATCGAACCCACCAACGTCTGCGTCTTCGCCTGTAACTTCTGCTCCTACTCGCGGCTCTACGCCCACCGCGAGGAGGGCTGGGAGCTCGACATCGAAAACATGCTCGGCATCGTCAGGTCGTACGACGGCAAGCCCGTCACCGAAGTGCACATCGTGGGCGGCGTGCATCCCAAGATGGATATCCGCTTCTTCGCCGACCTCCTCCGTCGCATCAAGGCCCACCGACCCGACCTGCATATCAAGGGGTTCACCGCCGTGGAGCTCGACTACATGTTCCGCAAGGCCAAAATGACGCGCGCCGAAGGGCTCGCCTTCCTCAAGGAGGCAGGCCTCGACTCGCTGCCCGGCGGAGGCGCCGAGATTTTCGACCCGGAGGTCAGGACACGCATATGCGCCGACAAGGTCGATGCCGACGGATGGCTCGACATCCACGCAACGGCGCACGGCCTGGGCATGCACAGCAACGCCACCATGCTCTACGGACATGTCGAGACCTACGCCCACCGCATCGACCACATGGAGCGGCTGCGGCAGCTGCAGGACCGCACCCCTTCATCCCCCTCAAGTTCCGCAACAAGGACAACGACATGCGGGACGTGGCCGAAGCCACCCTGCTGGAGGACAACCGCGCCTATGCCGTCGCCCGCGTCTACCTCGACAACTTCCCCCACCTGAAGGCCTACTGGCCCATGCTGGGAAGGCGGAACGCCCAGCTGATGCTCTCCTTTGGCGTCAACGACGTGGACGGCACCATCGACGACTCCACGAAGATCTACTCCATGGCCGGCAGCGAAGAGCAGAACCCGGCCATGAGCACGGAAGAGCTGGTGGCCCTCATACGCCAGGCCGGCAGGACGCCGGTGGAGAGGGATACCTTGTACAATGTCGTGAGAGATTACGCCACCGCGTAGGAGTGTGTATGTCTCCCCGGGGGGATGGCCCATCCTGCGGTCGATATCCGACGGAGTGGTCGAGAAAACGCACCTGCCGACCCTTGGGGCGGGAGAAGCCGACACAGGGGTTGACAGGGCCCGGTCCGGCACATGAAATACCCGAATCAGACGGCGTCCCGTCCCTTGAGGTTCAGTATCATGTCGTCCGTCATGGCGGCGAGGTCGTAATGATGCCGCCATCCCCAGTCCGCGCGCGCGACCGAATCATCGATGCTTTGCGGCCAGCTGTCGGCGATCGTCTGGCGGTAGTCGGGCCGGTACGACATCTCGAATCCCGGCACGTGCCTGGCCACCTCGGAGGCGATCTCCGAGGGCGAGAAGCTCATCGCTGAAAGGTTGTAAGACGTCCTGACGCGTATGCGGTCGGCCGGTGCCTCCATGAGCTCCAGCGTGGCGCGGATGGCGTCGGGCATGTACATCATGGGCAGGTAGGTATCGGGCTTCAGGAAGCATTCGTAGCGGCCCTCGTCGAGGGCCTCGTGGAAGATCTCTACGGCGTAGTCGGTGGTACCGCCACCGGGTTCGGACTTGTAGGAGATCAGACCGGGGTACCGGAGGCTGCGGACGTCGAGGCCGTAGCGGTGGTGGTAGTAGTTGCACCAGAACTCGCCGGCGTACTTGCTGATGCCGTACACGGTGGTGGGCTCGATGACGGTCTGCTGCGGGCAGTCGCGCCTGGGGGATGTGGGTCCGAACACGGCGATGGAGGAGGGCCAGTAGACCTTGTGGATCTTCTCCTCCCGGGCGATGTCGAGGACGTTGAGGAGCCCCTGCATGTTCAGGTTCCAGGCGAGTCCGGGGTTCTTCTCCCCGGTGGCCGAAAGGATGGCTGCGAGAAGGTATATCTGGGTGATGTTCTGGCGTATGACCTGCACGTGGAGCATCTCCTTGTTCATGACGTCCAGGCTCACGTAGGGACCGGTGCCCAGCAGGAGGGGGTTGGGCTCGCGGAGGTCGGAGGCGATGACCTGTGCGTTGCCATGGATGCGGCGGAGCGCCATGGTGAGTTCCACCCCTATCTGTCCGGATGCGCCGATGACGAGTATCTTTTCTTTGACCATGTCGCAAAAATAAGCCAGGGGAGGGGCAAGCGCCATAGTCCGGCGCCCTGTTCATCGACGGAGACATTACCTTTGCCCGAATCCACACAAGAAGCCATGCCGATCGTCGCCCCCTCCCTGCTCGCCGCCGACTTCCTGCGCCTGGGCGAAGAGTCGCGCATGCTGGATGCGAGCGAGGCCGACTGGTACCATCTGGACGTGATGGACGGGCGCTTCGTGCCGAACATCAGCTTCGGGCTGCCGGTCATCCAGGCCCTCCGGCCGACCACCTCCAAGACCTTCGACGTGCACCTGATGATCGAGGAGCCCGAGCGGTACGCTGAGGCCTTCCGTAAGGCGGGTGCCGACATCCTGACCGTGCATGTAGAAGCCTGCCGTCACCTGCACCGGAACCTGCAGCAGATTAGCGGCCTGGGCATGAAAGCGGGCGTGGCCCTCAACCCGCATACACCTGTCGAACCGCTCTTCGACTGGCTGGACGAGATAGACCTGGTCTGCATCATGAGCGTCAACCCGGGCTTCGGCGGCCAGCGCTTTCTGCCGCAGACCCTGCTCAAGACCACACTCCTGCGACAACGCATCGATGAAGCCGCCCTTCCGACCCTCATCGAGGTGGATGGCGGCGTGACGCTCGACAATGCGCGGGACGTCGTTGCCGCAGGGGCACATGTTCTGGTAGCAGGCAGCTCTGTTTTCGGGGCCCATGACCCCATCGCAGCCATTCGAGGACTGAAGCAGGTCTGATACCTGTTAACATTCGCTAACCACCGCTCATTCCAATGAACCTGGGATTTGTCACTAGAGACCGTCTTGGGCAACCAGGAGCGAAAACGGGGATGAGCTCTGAAGTGGCATCCTGCTGACGCGTGCACCCATTTGACTTTCAGCCATTGGGCCTCCCGATAACCTGACGGTGTATCCATAGCTACAGATATCAGGTTCCCGCATGCATTAGCCTATTGTAGAAATGCCGGAAACAGGATTACATTCGTGAGGGAAACGAGACCCGGCAGCAAGAATGCTCCGTCTCTGACTTCGCTTCTAACGTACCCGAATGAACTATCTGAAAGGAATCCTGCCCATGCTTGTCCTGTCGGCATGGGTCTCATGCATCGGATGGATGATATGGGTGAAGGCCCATCAGAGTATGTACCCACCGCTTGAGGACCCGGCTTCGTACATCATGAAGGCCGAAAAATCCTGGGAGAATGCATCCCAGGGATTTCCAAGGAATCCTCTCAATGTGGAAATGAGTATGAGGCCTCCCGGCACAGTGCTCATCTCCTTCCCCTTCGGCTATAATGGCGATTACAAGGCCTTCCATTTCAGGACCGTCTTCATCCCCTTCCTGATATGGTGTTGGCCCATTGGGGTGTCGGCCACGATCTCAGACAAGTGGCTGGCCGTATGGATTTCCATGCTCTTCGGCAGCCAACCCTTCCTGCTACAATTTGAACCCAGCCCTGATTCTATGAATATCTGGGGGATGATGGATCAGGCATTGGGGGCCACGGCAGGTTTCGCGATGGCGGCCGTGGCACGATCCCGGCAGACACGCTCCATACTGCTGTTGACCCTAGGGATCATGTTCGCATGCTTATCGGTATTGATCAAGCCGGCGGGCGTCGTGGCACTTATTTTCACGGCCGCCTTTTTCTTCGTGGGGGAGGTATTGGTTATCCGAAATCGGATGAGAGAGGCCAAATCACTCAATTGGGCCTATCAGGCCATGGGCCTCTTGTTGTTCGTCATCCTGGGTGGTGGGGTCATCCTTCTATGCTTAAAGAGCGAATACACAATCACTGACAACATAAATTTCTTCAGAGGCGCACTACGATACCTGCTGATTCTGGAAAGAGAGGCTGACAAATGGGAAATGACCGGTCGGCTGTATACTTACTTGGGTATACAGGGTGTGATCCTGCTGGCTTGGACTGCAATGCTTCCCATGAGGAACTGGATCAGGGGCAAAGGCTTGGCAGAAGGCCTGGACATCCTCATGAGCATGTTGATCCTCATTTTTGGATACTGGATGTTGGCAACACGTATAGGATTGTCCCAAACCCGTTACTTCAGTCCTTTCGCCTTCATGTCGTATTCCCTCGTGATCGGTTCGGTCATAAGGGGCTATAGGAACGGAGCCATCAGTCACAAGGCATTGAAAATCCTGAAAATCCCGTCATTTGCCGTGGGTACGGCGATTGCCCTGTCGACCTTGGCTTGCCTTGCGACAAATTCCCCCAGCCATGCGCTGCAAAGAATCCTTGGCATCTCCGTGGGCATTCGCGAAGTAGAGAACGATGGCATCCGGATTGCGCACTGGCTGAATAAGTCATACGGTGAAAGACCCGCGCAAACGGCCGTGTTTCCGATGTTAGATTCAGACACTTTGAACGATGGTTCATACGGGGCAATCAAAGGTATCGGCTGGAAGTTCTGGGAGTCGGCCAACCATTTGAAAAAGGGACCACGAATCGTTCAGCCGTTATCTTGGTCGGGCGACCCGGCATTCGACCTCAGAGATCTCGTATGTAACTCGGACCTGATACTTTTGGTCAACGACACGACCCTTCGGGTTCGCAAGACACCTGAAATATCGGGATACATGAACGACTACTCGGAGATCCGACGTTTCCTGAACAAACAGGCCGATCAGGGAAGAGTGGAGACGACCCATCGGGAGGGTTGGATCCGGGTCATAAGGATCCCGGACAAGGACCGGTTCCTGGAACTGTTCGACTCCACCTTCGCCCATCAAGCCTGGAGTCCCGCCTTCATACAGAAAAACAGGATCGTCAGGGGAAGAGTACATCTATTCGATACGGTCTCCCACACGGCACCCTTCCCCTTTGGAGGAACCTCCGACGTCCAGGCGATAACACACTTGGATGATGTGAACGGTCTTCCTGCCGATGCGGATACGCTGGCAAGCGGGAGATTCCTCAAGCTCAGCGGCTGGCTCGCAGCGGATGCCAGTAAAGGCCTGACCGCCGATACCATCCTCATTACACTGGAAGATGGCGAGGGCAGGATTCAAGTGGGCAGAACCACTCGTACAGGGCGTCCGGACCTTCTCAACAACGCCGGGCAATCATCCCTGTTCCTTACCGGCTTCAACGCCGAACTAGACCTAAGGCGCATCCATGGTACGTACACGCTCGACTTTACATTCGTGAAGGAAGGCAAGTGGTATAGGATCCCGGGGGGCAGCCGAAAACTAATGGTCAAGAACAGATAGGGACTGGAAACATCTCGACCCGGCCCCACGGAAACAAAATAGATTCATAGCTTTTCAACCGAGAATAAGATGACAGCCAGACTTGCTCCGATATTCCTGCTGGCGGCATGGATCGCCGTCGTAGGCTTCTTCATGTGGACCAGGGCCCACCAGAGCCTGACCGCCCCGGGAGAGGACCCACTCACCTACATGGAGAAGGCCTCGAACAGCTGGGAGAACGCTGGCAAGGGTTTCCCGGAGAGTCCCCTGGATGTGGTGCCGTATCTCCGTCCGCCCGGAACGGTGTTGATATCCTATCCTTTCGGCTATGACGTCGACCATCAGGGTTTCTAGTTCCGGTCCGTCTTCTTCCCCTTCGTGTTATGGACGCTGGCGGTGCTCCTGGTCTGCTGGCCGGCAGGAGGCGTCGCCGGCCCTCGGGAGGCATGGATGGCCGTCGGCGCGGCGATCGTCTTCGGCTCCAATCCCTTCTTCTTCCAGTTCGATCAGATGTCTACATCCATCGTGTTCTGGGGCATGATGGACCAGTCCGTGGGCGCCTGTGCGGTCCTTGCCATGGCGGCCGTCTGGCGCAGCCTGCAATCAGGCTCCCGAGTCCTGTTGACGCTCGGCGTCTGCATGGCCTGTTTCGCGCTGATGGTGAAGCCGACGGGCATACTGGTGATCTTCTCCACCGGTGCCTTCTTCGTGGGCTCGGAGGCCCTGCGGCTCTTTCTCACACCCCGGGCGGAGCGGAGGAAGGAAGCCTCCCTCCTCCTGTATGGGACGGTGGCCTTCCTCATCCTGGGCGGGGGCTCTCGCTGCTGTCAATGAACAGCCTTTACCTGGGGGGAGGCACCACCGAAAAGACCGTCGATATCCAGTAGGCGGCCATGCTCCTGAGCGAACGCATGAGCGCATGGGAGAAGGTGGAGGTGATGTATTTTTTCCTCGGCATACAGGGCCTTGCGATGGTGCTCGCCGTCGCCACCGCGCTGGCCCTGCGGGCCTTTCAGAAAAAGGAGGCACAGGACATCTTCCTGATCGCATTCCTTCTGCCCATGCTCACGCTGGGATATATCCTTCATGCAAGATACCTTGGGGGAGCCTCGCAGATGCGCCTCAACAGTCCCTTTGTCTTCATCGCGCTTGCCCTGCTGCTCGGCTGGGGTGCAAAAATGCGCTTCGCCCTTATCGGCATGCTGTTCGGGAAACCCCTGCGGCTGCTGGCGGCCGTGGGCCTGATCGCTACCCTCCTGGCGATGACAGGCCCGTCTGCCAACACCGGCTTGCAGCGACTGCTGGGCATTTCCATCAACGTCAACAGGGGCTAACCTTTCGAACCAAACCGGACAGTCCCTTGGCAGGCCTGCATCGTATCCTCGCGGCCGGGATGCCCTCTGGAGCCCGTCCATGACGGCGGGCAAGAAGAATATGGATGGGGCCTGATGTAGCCGGACACGGCGAATCCGTATTTTCGAACATGCGCCTGACCGTCCTAGTCATGCTATTGCCGATGCTGGCGATGACGGCCCTTGCGCAGCGCAAGCCCGCCACGGTGCTGGGCCGAGTGATGGATGCCGACGGGAAGGCCCTGCCCGGGGGTTCCGTGACCATCCTCGGACGTGCGGCCGGCCTTTCGACCGACGACAGCGGCTTTTTCCGCATCACCGTCCCATCCGACAGGCCCTTCGCCCTCTTCTTCTCCCACGCGGGCCACCAGAGCCGCCAGGTCAACTTCAACCTGCGGCCCGGCACGACCGATACCGTGATGGTGAGGCTCCCAAAAGAAAACGGCAGCCTCCGCGAGGTCGTGGTGACCTCTCCTTCCGACCGACGTGAAGTCGGACTCATCCGGCTCGATCCCGGCGCCGTCCGCAACCTGCCCTCCGTGACGGGTGGCGTCGAGGCGCTCATCAAGGTGTTCGTGGGCAGCAACAACGAGCTCACCTCCCAGTACTCCGTCAGGGGCGGCAACTATGACGAGAACCTCGTCTATGTGAACGACTTCGAGGTCTTCCGCCCCTACCTGGTACGCAGCGGCCAGCAGGAGGGACTGAGCTTCATCAACCCCGAGCTCGCCGGCCGCATCCAGTTCCACAACGGCGGCTTCCAGGCGAGATATGGCGACCGGATGAGCAGCGTCCTCGACATCTCGTACCGACAGCCCACCCGTCTAGCAGGATCCGTCAGCATCGGCATCCTGGAGCAGGGCTTCCACGTCGAGGGTGCCGACAGGCGGCAGCGGTTCAGCTATCTGGTAGGCGCCCGGTCGCGCACCAACCGCAGCATCCTCTCCGCCCAGGAAGTCAAGGGCAGCTACATCCCGGCCTCCTCCGACCTGCAGGGCCTCTTCAACGCCAGGCTCGGCGAGCGCTGGGAGGCCGAGCTGC
>RGVM01000004.1 GCA_010027295.1 Chitinophagia bacterium | reverse complement strand
CGCCCATCCGACCGATCAGCGGCTCCCCGTCGACGAGGATCAACGTGTATTCGGGCGACAGGCCCTGCATCTGGATGCCACGCCCGAAACCTTGCACCACGGCTAGGCCCGTCTGCTCCATCAGGATGTCGGCAAGCCTCAATGACCCGCTGCTGCGGATGACTTCGCGACCGACAAGGGTTACAGGGACGGAGACCCCGCCCATCCTGCGCTCGGTACGCGTAGCAGTCACTACGACCTCCTCAAGACCGCGAGCGGGCAGGGTGTCAACATGCGGAGAGCTGGAAGCCCGCAGGACACCCGTGACAGCCATCAATAACATTAGGATCTGCATCTCTCGCATCTGCGCAGTTTGACGGCGCAAAATTGAAAGCCGGCTCCCCGGCTTGCATCATGGAATTGTCACAAGACGGCGACGGAGCCGGGAAATGACAATGGCATGACACAACAAGGGCCGGATGACTCATAGTCACCCGGCCCCTACCGTTTCGGACATGCCCTGGATGGCGTCCGAAGAATGGCTCGATGATATGTCAGGGAAATGTCTTGCGCGCTCGTTACTCTTCTAGATACCGAAAGCCATCGGCAAGGATCATGGCATGATGGATGAGAATCAGGAAAAAAGGGATTCAACCCGCCACGAGCATGCAGTAGACCCACACGGCGGGCACTGCAAGCAGGAGGGAGTCGAAGCGGTCCAGGAAGCCGCCGTGCCCGGGCATGAAGCTGCCGCTGTCCTTCACGCCAGCCCTGCGCTTTAGCCAGCTCTCAAGTAGGTCGCCCACCGTCCCGGCCACCGATGACAGGAAAGAGATGCTGCCATACAGCATGGTGTCGCCACCCAAGCCGTAATGCCCGACCAGCGTCACAAGCGCCACGCTGAGCACCACGCCGCCGATCGTTCCCTCCCATGTCTTCTTCGGGGAAATATGAGACAGGGGCGTCCGTCCCAGGAAGGAGCCTGTCAGGTAGGCCAGGGTATCGTTCAGCCAGATGGATGCGATGATGACCAGTGGCAGGGTCTGTCCCATCGCGGCGGCGATGTCGCGGGCGAAATGGGGGCCGTCACCTCCCGGCATCCAGGGTGCACCGCTGCGTATATGCAAGAGCATAACCCAGGGTATCGAGAGGTAGGCGACACCAATGAGGAGTACCCTCAGCGCAACGGACGACAAACGCCGTCCCCCGAAGAAATGCCGGTAGGCGACAGTGGCCGCCAATACTGCAAGGGACATGCGCGCGATCCTCCCCATGGTCTCCGCCTCTACCGCATTGCCCAGCAGGCCGGCAGATGCCAGGATCATCCCGCACCAACCCATCATGCCGAAGGTCATCAGGTGGGCGTCGATCCCCTCCCTGGCTTCAGGATGGATCAGGCATGTCAGCCTGCCATACTCCTGCCAGCATCCGAAATGCACGACGGTGAACAGAAGGAAGAAGCTCCATCCGTTCCACAGCAGTCCGGCAAGCATGACGGCGGCGAAGACGAGGGCCGTCAGGGCTCGGGTGCGAAAGACGACGGGATCGAAAGGCATGGCGTTTGTTTGATGGGGTCAGTTCATCAGGGTCCGGTCCTTGAGCTCAAGGGCCAGATGGAGCCAGAGAGGCGGCACATAGACCTCGATCTCGCCCGGGAATACGTGGGGATAGGAAGAGTCCATCCGGTCGAGCAGGGCCACCGGGATGCCGTTCGTCTCCAGCACGCTCCGTAGGATACCCGCCTCGACGGGGTCCGTCAGGCGGCAGAGCAGTGTCCAGCCGGCGTTCATGTCAGGCCAGCCATTTCTCCTCCCTCGACCTGTCCTCCGGCGACATGCGCCCCCTTTGAATCTGTTCACCCCGGCGGCGGTAGAGGACCATCAGCCCCACGATGGCCAGGGTTGCCGGAAGGCCGTACCATAGCGGCTGGCTGTCGTCCATGGCCTCCTCGATCGGACGGCCATGCAGGGTGAGCCAATAGATGTATGTCACCACTACGGCATTGTTCAAGAAATGTCCGAGGATGGACATCCAAAGGCTGCCGCTGTACTGGAACAGGAGTCCGAGGACCAGACCCAGCGCGAACCTGGGGATGAAGCCGTAGTAGGAGAAATGGATGGCGCTGAAGACGAGGGACGTAACGATGACGGCCACCCAGGGCCTGGATGTCATGCGTTGCAGCAGGTTCTGCATGCCGCCCCGGAAGAAGCTCTCCTCGAATAGCGCAGGGATGAAGGCCATGATGAGCAGGCAGGAGAGGTAGTCCATGAAGCCGCCCATCCGCGCCATCGCCTTCATCTGCCGCATATAGCTGTCCTCCATGTCCTGGAAGACCTTCTGGTATGAGGACGGAACGGGTATCATCCGGTTGAGCTCGGACAGGGAGCCCACCATCGGCAGGCAGGCCGCCATCACGAGCACCACCAGGCCCGCCATGCGCAGGTCTCGGCCCTGTTGGAAGCCCATGAAGCGCATGGGGCTCCTGTGCAGGATCCGGATGGCCCCCCAGGCAGGCAGGAAGAAGAGGAAGAGGGAGCTGACGAGCTGCATGATGCGCAGCGCGTTCGCGAAGTGCGGGTCCAGCATGTCCTGCGAAAGGGTGGCGATTCCGCGCCCCGTCATGAGCGTCCAGACACTTGCCGAGAACAGGCTGCCGGCCACCATGCCCAGGAGCAGGAAACCGAAGAGGGTCAGCAGCGTACGCCCATAACTCATACCCGGTTGGTGGTCGATATCGTAGGACATGTCAACGTTCTTGCCATAAAAGTAACAATGGCCGCGTCAGCCGCCAACTCAGTAAATTTGCATCCTTTCATGGTACGCATAGGAAACATATCGCTGCCCGCATTCCCTCTGCTCCTAGCCCCGATGGAGGACGTGAGCGACCCTCCCTTCCGCGCCGTCTGCAAGCAGGCGGGGGCCGACCTCATGTTCTCGGAATTCATCAGCAGCGAAGGCCTCATCCGCGATGCCATCAAGAGCCGTCAGAAGCTCGACATATTCGATGCCGAGAGGCCGGTGGGCATACAGATCTTCGGAGGCGACGAGGAGGCAATGGCCCTCAGTGCCCGCATCGTCGAGACAGTCAACCCCGACCTGCTCGATATCAACTTCGGGTGCCCAGTCAAAAAAGTCGTCAGCAAAGGCGCAGGCGCGGCCGTCCTCAAGGACGTGGACCTTATGGAACGACTCACCAGGGCCGTTGTACGCTCGACGTCCCTACCCGTAACCGTCAAGACGAGGCTTGGATGGGACGCTGACAGCATCAACATCGTCGAAGTGGCCGAACGCATGCAGGACATCGGCGTACAGGCCATCTCCATACACGCACGGACACGCTGCCAGCTCTACAGGGGCGAGGCCGACTGGTCATGGATCGCCAAAGTGAAGGAGAACCCGCGCATGCGGATCCCCGTCTTCGGTAACGGCGACATCGACTCGCCCGAGAAGGCGAAGGCCTACCGCGACAGGTACGGCGTCGACGGCATCATGATAGGACGCGCAGCCATTGGCTACCCATGGATCTTCCGAGAGATCCGACACTATCTGGAAACAGGGGAACACCTGATGCCGGCAAGCATCGGCGAGAGGGTGCACGTCATCCGCCAACACCTGATGCGGAGCGTAGAATGGAAGGGAAGGACGGCCGGCATCAACGAAATGCGCCGCCACTACGGCAACTACCTGAAGGGACTGCCCGGCATCCGTGAGTTCAGACAGCGACTGGTCACGAAATCCTCCGTCGAAGAGATTGATGCGGTGCTGGGAGAGGTGGATAGCACCTACCGCGACCATGTCTTCTCCCGCTGGATGCCAGAGATGGACGCCATGCGCTGCGCCTGCGACTGAAGAGGCGTCAGAGCATGTTGAGTTGCGTGCGGATCACCGCCTTGGTTGCCACCCAGAGCTTCGCATGATTGGGAATGCGTATGCGCTCCTCGAGAATGCGCTGGGGTTGGACGTTGCAGATCTTCCGGAATAGGCTGAGATAGTACTTGTAGGCCAGATAGACACCGAAGCGCGCCTTCAGAGGCAGTCGCACAATGCCCTGGTAGGCATGGCGGAAATCCTTCGCGATGTCTTCCTCGATGGTGCGCTTCATGTCGGGCGTGAAACGCTGGAAGTCTACTCCGGGAAAATAGACCCGCTTGAGGTCCATGTAGTCGGCCTTCACATCGCGCAGGAAGTTGACCTTCTGGAAGGCGGCCCCCAGCGAGCGCGCATTGGGCTTCAGGTTCTCGTAGAGCTCCCTGTCGCCGTCGCAGAAAACGTAGAGGCACATAAGCCCGACAACCTCGGCACTGCCGTAAATATACTCTTCATACCCGACCTGGTCATACCGGTGCCGATCCAGGTCGAACTCCATGCTGCGGAAGAAAGCCTCGATCAGTTCATGGTCGATGCCATAGCGGTTGACGGTGATCTGGAAGCTGTGCAGGATGGGGTTCAGGCTGATACCCCGGGCTATGGACTCGTAGGTCTCCCGCTTGAAGTCGGCCAGCAGGGCCTCCTTGTCGTGGTCATGGAAGGTGTCCACGATTTCGTCGGCGAAACGGACGAAACCGTAAATGTTGTAGATCGGTGTCCGGATGTCCTCATGCAGGATCCGTATGGCGCTGCTGAAGGAGGTGCTGTAGCGCTCCGTGGTGATGCGACTGCAGGCCTGGCTGACTTCATGGAAGATCCGGAGCATGATTTCCTGGACTTTGTTCAATGAATATACGAAATAACCCGGTCTTTTGTTCACAAAAGCCGAAGGTAGTGGCACAAGCGTACCACGGAGATGCTCAACCGAAACGGGAGAGCACCTGCCCGGCGACCACCTCGCCGCTGATGAGGCTGGGCGGCACCCCCGGTCCTGGTACGGTCAGCTGTCCCGTATAGAAGAGGTTATCGAGTTTGGAACTTTTACAGGAGGGCTTGAGGTGGGCCGTCTGGAGCAACGTGTTCGCAAGACCGTAGGCGTTGCCCTTGAAGGCGTTGTAGTCGTGCCGGAAATCGCTGTGGCAGTAGGAGCGCTTATAGACCAGGTGTTGGCGCATGTCGACTCCCGTATAGCGCTGCAGCCTGTCGGCCATGATCTGGAAATAACGCTCGCGTACCTCCTCGGAATCACCCTCGAGGCCGGCCGCCAGCGGGATCAGGAAGACAAGGTTCTCACAGCCTTCCGGGGCGGCCGCAGGGTCGGTCACGCTGGAAGCGCTGAGATAGAAAAGGGGTTTGTCGGGCCAGCTCTTCGTGACGTATATGTCACGGGCGTGGGGATCGAAGGGCTCGTCGAAGAACAGCGAGTGATGGGGGATACCCGGGATGCGCGTGTCGAGCCCCACATAATACAGCAGGGCGGCGGGCGCCATGAGGCGGCGGTCCCACCAGGCGTCCGAATAGGAACGGTATTGCTTCGGCAGGAGGCGTGTTTCGATGAAATGGTAGTCCGCACCGCCGATCACCACGTCTGCTTCATATACCTCACCGTCGGAGGTATGTACGCTCTTCACCGAACGTCCCGAAATATCGACCCTGTCGACGTTGCGGCCGAAGCGGAACACGGCCCCCTGCTCCATCGCCAGCCGGTGCATGGCCTCCACGACGGCATAGATGCCACCCATCGGGTACCAGGTGCCCAGCCGGATGTCGGCATAGTTCATGAGACTGTAGAGCGCCGGCGTATCCTCCGGCCTCGCACCCAGGAAGAGCACCGGGAACTCCAGCAGCTGACGGATCTTGGGATGTCGGAAATGCTTCGCCACATGGCTCTTGATGGACCGGAACACGTCGAGTCGGAACAGTCCGCGAATGAGGTCCGCATCCACCAGTTCGATCAGCGACTGCCCCGGCTTGAATACAAGCTTGTCGATGCCAACCCGGTACTTGTACTCGGCCTCGTTCAGGAAGCGGGCCAGCTGGGCGGTGGCACCCGGCTCCAACCCCTCCAGCATCCCGCAGAATGCCTCATAGTCCGCCGGAACATCCATCGGACCATCGGACCAGTAAACACGGTACGAGGGATCAAGGCGACGGAGATCGTAATAGTCAGCCACCTGCTTCCCGAAACAGGCGAAATACCGGTCGAAGACGTCCGGCATCCAATAAAAGCTGGGGCCCATGTCGAAGGTGAACCCCGACTCGACGAGGCGCCGGGCCCTGCCCCCCGGCATGTCATGCTTCTCCAGGACCGTCACCTGCCAGCCCGCACGGGCCATGAAGGATGCAGCAGATAGGCCTGCGAAACCGCTGCCGATAATGACCGCTCTTTTGGACAATGGCTATGGGTTGTTGGGACGTGAAGGGCCTGCCTACCGTCCGGACGACGGTCCGCCGACTCAGAACCTGGATATCTGCTCCTTCAGGAGACGCCGGGCGAAATGGATGCGACTTTTGATCGTACCCAAGGGCTCTCCCAATGCATCGGCAATCTCATGGTATTTGTATCCCTCGAAATACAAGAGGAAAGGCTGGCGGAAAATCTCCGGCAAACCATGGATGGCTGCCTTCACTTCTTTCATCCTGAGGCTGCTCTCAGCCCCGTTGTCAATGGTCGACTGGTTGTAGTCGAGCAGGAAGTCGTTCGAGGAATTGTCGAATATGGTGTTCTGTTTGGCCTTCCTGCGGTAGTTGTTGATGAAAATGTTCCGCATGATCGTGTACAGCCAGGCCTTGATATTGGTCCCCACACTGTACTTGTCGTGGTTGGCCAGCGCCCGGAACATGGTCTCCTGCAGGAGATCCTTGGCAGACTCGTGGTCCTTCGTCAGCGTCACCGCAAAAGGCTTCAGGAACTCAGTGTTCTGAAGCAGCATTTGGTTGAAATCCTGTTTGGACATGGCCTTTGTTTAATTCCTTCTCGACAAATTTAAACAAAAGCCAGGGAGGGCACCAAAATTTTGTTGAATTTTTTTCAACTACTCTTCAACAAAACGAGGAGAGGGCGGAAGTGGGGAGAATTAGTGTATCGTAGCAATGAACTCGGTTACCTCCTGGAGGGAGCGCTTGAAGATGATCTGGGGAGGGATTTTCTTCTCGTAGGACAGGGCCAGCTTGCCGGAGATGATGAGGGGGGTGGTGTCGAACTTCTTGAGGGACTGGGCGATGAACCTGTCGAAGTTGAAAGCGTGGGAGACGGAGGTCAGGTGCGTGTATAGGAAGTCCGGCTTCTTGTAGCCGATGACCTGTTGGACGTCGTCGAGGGGCACGTTTGCCCCTAAATAGACGACCCGTATGCCACGGCTCTTTAACATATAATAGACAAACAAAAGACCCAACTCGTGGAATTCCCCCTCTGGGAGGAAGAGGATGAGGGTCTTCTCGGCCCGAAGATGGGTGGTGACCGTATCGATACCCACCAGGATCTTCTGACGGATGATGTTGGACACGAGGTGTTCCTGGGCGGGAATGATATGCCCGGTCATCCAGAGGACACCGATTCTCTCCAGGAAAGGGAAGATGATTTGGCTGATTGCCTTTTCGATGCCCCGTTGACGGATGTAGTCGGTCAGGCAGTCCTCGAAGGACTCCATTTCCATGTCAACCATCGACTGGATCAGATCGTTGATGATCTTCTCGTGCTGGGCCAGGGAATTGCTGAGGCTGATGATCTTGTCGTTGATCTCAGGCTCAGACATCCGGTCGATATGGGAAATCTTGTAGCCGTACTTATTGAGCAGCGCGATGTTGAGGATCTTCTTGAGCTCCTCGTTGCTGTAGTAACGGATATTGGTGTCGGTTCGCCTCGGTTTCAGGAAGGAATAACGCTGTTCCCATATCCTGATGGTATGGGCCTTTATCCCGGTTAGGTTTTCCAGATCCTTGATCGTGAAGGCGTTCATCGTGGCTTATAACAATGACGACCCAGAATTGTTCTGAGGTTCCCAATTATTCGTGAAAGGTCATAGACGAGTGTTCATGACACCCTTCTCATGGATAAGCCTTGCCAGGCTGGGAGTCTGTGTCAGTTCCCGAAGGGCCTGCAGGTGCTTCTCATGATGGATATCGGTACCGACGAAGTCCACCATGCCGTGTTTGACAAGGTATTCGGCTGCCTGACGGACGGGAGGGCCGTAGTAACCGCTGAAAGACAGGAGGTTGCATTGGAAGAGGCAACCCATGTCCTTGATATCTGAATATTCGGCGGGCTTGGTGTGGTAGAAGAAATACCGCTCGGGGTGTGCGAATACGGGCTGGTAGCCTTTCATCTGGAGTTCGAAGAGCACTTCCCTCAGGTACATGGGCGGACTGACGAAGGAGATCTCCACCAGTACGAGGTTGTCCTTCAAGGTCAGCAAGGGCACCTTCTTGGCGAGCATGGTGTCGACATTGCCGTCCAGGAGGTATTCTGCTGCAAAGCGGATGGGCACCTGGATGCCCTCTTCCGCCAATTTGAGCTGCAGGTTGTTGTGCGCCTCCTGGATGGTCCGCTTGGTATTGCGGAAGAGGTCCTCCATCACATGGGGCGTGGCGGTGAGTTTCGAATACCCCAGGTCCAGGAGCCCCTTTACGAGCGTCGTGGACACGTCCAGGTCCGGCGAACCATCATCGATGCCGGCCAGGATATGGGAATGCATGTCCGTTCCCACGAGATGGAACGGGAAGGGCTCCTCTGGCTTCTTTTTCCTGAAGATGGAGAACATGCTTCGCTTGTCTTGGGTTTCACAGGTGCCGGGTCACAGGCACGCAAATGTACCCATTCGGGAGCATTTTTAACGGGATGCGTACTCGGCGTACACGGCACGTATGCCTTCCTCGAGACCGATGCGGTGCGACCAGCCCAGCCCGTGCAGCTTGGAGACGTCCAGCAGTTTCCGGGGGGTGCCGTCGGGTTTCGACAGGTCGTGTATGATGTCACCCTCGAACCCGACGATGCGGGCCACCATCCGGGCGAGCGCTCCGATTTCGATATCCTCTCCGGTACCGATGTTCACGAGTCCGGCCTCGTCATAGGTGCGCATGAGGTGGAGGCAGGCGTCTGCCAGGTCGTCGACATGCAGGAATTCCCGCCGGGGCTTGCCCGTACCCCAGATGGTGACGCTCTCCGCCCCCGACATCCTTGCCTCATGGAATTTCCGGATCAGCGCGGGCAGCACATGCGAGTTGTGCAGGTCGTAATTGTCGTTCGGCCCGTAGAGGTTGGTGGGCATGACGGAGATGAACCGGCTTCCGTACTGGGCGCGATAGGCGTCGCAGAGCTTGATGCCGGCGATCTTGGCGATGGCGTAGGGTTCGTTGGTGGGTTCCAGCGGGCCTGTCAGCAGGTAGTCTTCCCGGAGCGGCTGGGATGCCATCTTGGGATAGATGCAGGACGACCCCAGGAAGAGCAGTTTCTTCACACCGTTCAGGTGGGCGGCATGGACGACGTTGCTCTGAATCATGAGGTTGTCGTACAGGAACTCCCCACGGTAGGTGTCATTGGCGAGGATGCCCCCCACTTTCGCAGCTGCGAGGAATACATAGTCGGGCTTCTCCTCACCGAAGAAGGTGCCGACGGCGGCCTGGTTCCTGAGGTCGAGTTCGCGGGAGCCGCGTGTCAGGATGCGTGAATACCCTTCGGAAAGGAGACGCCTGACGATGGCCGACCCCACCATGCCGCGATGGCCGGCCACGTAGATGATGCTGTCCTTGTGCATGGGTGCTGATTGGCGCGGCAAGCGCCTGTCATTCATATTGGTTCTTGAGGGAGAAACCGGAATCGAGGAGGATCTTCTCCTTGCGGAAGACCTCGAGGTCGGACTGTACCATGTCCGTCACAAGCATCTGTAGGTCGTAAGCGGGCTTCCAGCCAAGCTTCCGATATGCTTTCGAGGCGTCGCCGATGAGTAGGTCGACCTCTGTGGGGCGGTAGTACCGGGGATCCACTGCCACGACCTCCCTTCCGATTGGAAGCTGGAACTCCGGGTTCGTGCAGGAGGCCACCACGCCCACTTCCTTCTCGGCGCCGCCCCTGAATTCGAGCTCTACCCCTACCTCGCGGAAGGCCATGCGGACGAACTCGCGGACGGGGGTTGTCACACCTGTGGCGAGCACGTAATCCTCCGGCTCGTCTTGCTGCAGAATCCGCCACATGCCCTCGACGTAGTCCTTTGCATGGCCCCAGTCTCGCTGAGCATCCAGGTTGCCGAGATATATCTTGTCCTGCAGGCCGAGGGCGATCTTGGAGACGCCGCGCGTGATCTTGCGCGTCACGAAGGTTTCACCCCTGACGGGAGACTCGTGGTTGAAGAGGATGCCGTTGACGGCGAACATGCCATACGCCTCCCGGTAGTTGATAGTGATCCAATACGCGTAGAGCTTGGCCACGGCATAGGGCGAACGGGGATAAAACGGGGTGGTCTCCGACTGGGGGACAGCCTGCACCAGTCCGTACAACTCGGAAGTGGAGGCCTGATAGATACGGGTCTTTTTCGTGAGGCCCAGCAGGCGCACGGCCTCCAGGATTCGGAGCGTACCGATGCCGTCGGCGTTAGCTGTATATTCGGGCGTCTCGAAGCTTACGTGCACATGGCTCATCGCCGCGAGGTTGTAGATCTCGTCGGGCTGCGTCTCCTGGATGATGCGGATGAGGTTCGTGCTATCGGTCAGGTCGCCGTAATGCAGTTTCATCCGCACGTCGGTCTCATGCGGGTCTGCGTACAGGTGGTCGATGCGGTCGGTATTGAAAAGGGAACTCCTCCGCTTGATGCCGTGTACCGTATATCCCTTTTCCAGCAGCAGTTCCGCGAGATAGGAGCCGTCCTGACCCGTGATGCCGGTGATGAGTGCCGTCATGCCCATTGTATTCGAGTGGTTTGAGGGTTTTCTTACGCCCTGCGCATGCCTGTTGTCCCTCGGGGTTCCCAACAGAATGCGCAGAAGGCTTCCGCTGTCAGCGACGGAACCTGAGGAACTGGATGAACTTGCGCAAAGGCTTCAGATACAGGGTGAACCAGAAGGGTTTTATCCCGTTGACCGACCAGGCCAGCCTGTCGTTCCGGTTCGCTTGCAGCCTGGCCAGCAGGCTTTCGTTGCTGGCGCCGCCGGCCCGCATGAGCACCAGTACTTCGGGCAGGTATGACAAACGGGCTCCGTGCCTGTGTATGAACCTCAGCATCAGCTCATAGTCTCCACATGTTCCGAGCGCCAAATTAAAACCTCCATACCGTTCATACAAGGTACGGCGGACGAAAAATGTCGGATGGGGCGGCATCCAGCCCCATTTGAATCTGCCGGGCCGGTACCTGCCCGACTTCCAGGACCTCAGGACGCGTCGGGGATTTTCGGCATCGACATATAACAGGTCGCCATAGACGGCATCGACGCTGGGGTCCTCGAAGGCGGCGACCACCTTGTGCAGGACATCCGGATGCGCATAGAAGTCGTCCGAATTGAGGATGCCCACCACATCCCCCGAGGCAAGGGCGATTCCCTTGTTCATAGCGTCGTAGATGCCCATGTCCGGCTCGGAGACGACCTTTCGTATCTGCGGATAGTTGGCTACGATGGACAGCGTCTTGTCAGTAGAGGCACCGTCGACGATGATGTGTTCTATATCGGGATAAGTCTGGGCATGCACGGATCGCAGCGTGTCATCCACGGTGCGGGCAGAATCGAATGTCGCAGTGATGATGGTGATGAGCATGTCACTCGCCCTTGGGGTCGGGTCCGGCCTCGGCCACGGAGGTGTCATCTCCTGCGCCGCGTTCGATCACGCAGTTTTCGAGCACGAGCATGTCCATCCTTGTTCGAAGATAGCAATCCAGGGCTTCCTGCGGTGTGTTCACGATGGGTTCATTCTCGTTGAAGGACGTGTTGAGGAGAATGGGGACGCCAGTCTTGCGCCGGAACGCATCAATCAGGGCATGGTACCTAGGAGACACCGTGCTGTCGACTGTCTGAAGCCTTCCCGTACCGTCCACATGCGTCACGGCGGGTATCTCCGCCCTCTTCTCCGGGCGGATGGGAAACACCTTTTCCATGAACGGGACGTCATCGGTCCGGGTGAACCATTCGCCTGTGTATTCCCTGAGGATGGATGGCGCGAAGGGGCGAAAACTCTCCCGGCGCTTGATCTTGAGGTTGAGGAGGTCTTTGGCCTCTGGGTTCCTGGGGTCTGCGAGGATGGACCTCCCCCCGAGGGCCCGGGGGCCGAACTCCGCCCGGCCCTGGAACCAGCCCACGACGCCGGGCTGAAGGAGCTTGTTCGTCACCGCGTCATACAGCTCGTCATCCTCCATGCGGCGATAGGCGATCCCCCTCGCGCGCAGCATGACCTCTATCTCTTCGTTCCCGAAACGGATGCCCGTGTAGGCGCTGCGGATGGCAGGATTACGGGGCCTGCCCAGGACATGATGGTACTGGTAGAGGGCGGAACCCATCGAGATGCCGGCATCATGGCCCGCCGATGGGATGTATACGCCCTTAAAGCCGGTGGCCTCCGCCATCTTACCGTTCGCAACGGAATTCTGGGCCACACCGCCCGCCACGCAGACATTGTCGAGCCCCGTCCGCTGCCTCACCGTCCTGAGCAGGTGGAAGATGATCTGCTCGGTGGCTCGCTGGACGGAGGCCGCCAGGTCGCGGTGGTATTGGGTAAGTGCCTCCCCTTTCTGTCGCGGCTGACCGAAGGCTGTCAGGAATGGTGAAGCGTAGAGGTTGCCGACCGAAGGCACATGATCGATATATTCGAAGCCGGCCTGGCTCGGGGGAACGAAGTAGCGTGCATCCCATCCGAATAAGCCCTCTGGCTTCAAATGCACCAGTTCCAGCACCTTATCGACGTATCTGGGCTCTCCGTAGGGGGCGAGGCCCATGACCTTATACTCGTCGCCGTAATGGGGGAACCCCAGGAACTGGGTGAAGGCGGTGTAGAAAAGACCTATGGAAGCGGGGAAGTCTACGCTGTCGATCACTTCGATGCGCGTCCCGCGTCCGACACCCATCATGGTCGTAGTGAAATCGCCGGAGCCGTCGATGGAGAGAAGGGCCGCCTCCTCGAAAGGTGACGCGTAGAAGGCAGAGGCGAGATGGCTGCGGTGATGCTCGATGTTCCGAATACGGGATCGGACGGCCGATGAGGGCACCGATGGGTCGACCTCATGGAAAAGGTCTTCCAGGTTTGCCACGTCTCGGCTATTGCCCAACCTGCGGAAAGCGCCGGCGACCAGGGAGGGGTTACGAAGGAGATAGCTGAGCTTGTGGAAGAACTTGGCCCGAGGGTCTCGCCCGATGGTGATGTGGTCAACATCCGAAAGTCCGATGCCGGCCTCGTGCAGACAGAAACGGACCGCCTGCGAAGGGAAGCCGGCCCAATGCTTCACCCGTGTGAACCTTTCTTCCTCCGTGGCGGCGATCATTATGCCATCACGGAAGATGGCTGCCGAGGAGTCGGCGTGGAAAGCGTTCAGGCCAAGTACATACATGGTTTAGGAATATGGAAACCGACTCTGGCTTTCGAGGCGGGATGACGGTCGACTCATAACAAGGCGTAGCTCCAGCTGCGCTCTGTCAATCCGACACGGCAGCAGCGGGTCCAACATCCGACGACATCCTTCCGTCGTCGGATGCGCAAAAATATGGCATGCATTCCATCCTTGCCATCCGGCCGAAGGAATCCCTTAACAATACGCATGGACGCTTTTCAGAGTCGGATTGATTAGAAAAGGTGACTCGAAATAGCAGGTCCGGGGGCGTGATACCCTCAACATGGTTCAGGATGCGCTAGCTTTTGCCAAATACATCGATAAAGTTCTGATGCATGGCTATTTCATCCTGGTGGTTCCGGGCGAGCTGCCAGGCCCCCTGGCACCATTCCCTGAGGGATTCTCGATCCATATCTGCAATCCTGACCAAGCACTTCTGCAAGGGTTCCTGCGTATCGATCGGTACGTCCCAGCCCGCCTTCAGGGCTTCAAGCCCCCTCCAGGGTGTCTGGTCGCTGATCAGCACCGGACGTCCTGCCAGCAAGGCCTCGAAGATCGAATGGCCGAAGTTCTCACCCCGCGTGGGCAGCACAAAGGCATGGCTTGTGATAAGGAATTCCTGCACACGGGCGTGGACGACGTCGATTTCGAAGCGGACCGTGATATTCCCGGGAAGGGCATCCGCCAATGTCCGACATCTTTCCAGATAGGAGGGATTCTCACCCGTGATGACCACGATGAGTTCGACACTGGCTTCGACAGACTGCAGCGCCTCTAAGAGCAGATCCAGATTCTTGATTGGATGACTCCGGCCCACGAACACGAGCCGCATCATGCCCGGTTGTTTGTCGGGCGGCTCTGAGAGTGGCCGCTGTCTCGCCGTGAAATCGCTGATCATTACAACCTGTGCATCCTGCCCTAAATGCCGGGTGACACAATGCGTCTCGCCGGGATTGGTCACTTGGAATCGAATGAACTTTTGGATCCGCATTGCGCGCAACGTGGCCAGGAACACCATCTTCCGTATCGTCTTGACGGCCAGGGCCGAATCCATCAGCATCCCGCGAGGCGCCAGCAGGATGCCCACACGAATGAGCCCCATGCGCTGCATCAGCAGGGGATATACCGTCATATAACGGGAAAACATACTGTTGAGGTAGATATGGTCGGGCTGTACTGACCGTATCAAGGCGAGAATGCTCCGCCAGGAAAGCCAGGAAGGGCTTGCATAAAAAACCCGGTGGGCGCCTCGCTGCACCCATCTGTCGGGCTCCACTCCCTCGTAAGGGACGTCCGTACCCAGATCCCTGTCGGTCGTCAGAATATAGATGTCCAGCAGCCCCTCCATGTGGTCTGCGAAGTTCACGGTGGATTGTATCGGCCCACCGGCCCTGAAGCCCGGCTCGAACCAGTCAGCCAGCACCAATACTCGGGGCCGCCTGCCAGGATGCCCCAGATGGGGTGTCTTATGATCGTTCATGTCTTCTGCCTTGACTTCTCAGTCGAAAGAAGGAATGTATTCACAACTCTTCCGTCATTGCACATGGTTCCGCTCCATCCAGTGCTCCAGTACGACGAATTGCCACATCTCCTGCCAATGTACCGATTCGTCACCGGACAGGAAACGCCTCCACCGGCCCAGCAGGGCATCGCCCCGCATGAACGGCCTTTCTGCAAGCCGGCCAACGTGCCGCTCGCACATCCCCCTGAGTTCGCCCCTCATCCAAATGCGCCACGGAAATAGGAATCCCTGCTTTCGCCGATGGACGACTTCCCGGGGCAACAGTTCGCCCATCGCCTCTACCAGCAACGGCTTGGGTTGACGACCTATCTTCATGTGGTCGGGGACATGCAACACGAAATCTACAAGTTCATGGTCAAAGAAGGGTTCCCGGATCTCCAACGACACGGCCATGCTCATCTGGTCGGTATCCTTCAGAAGCGTCTGCTGGGTGTACCCGGCATACTCTGCCACGGACAGCTGCCCAAGTGGTGGGAGTCCTGTTGACAGCCCATCCATCCTCTCCGCATAGCAACCCGACTCGACCGCCTGGATGCGCGTGAGGTCTTGGATAAGGGGAGAGGACATCACCCTCCTGAATCCAGCGTAGAAACCCTTCACATCCATATGATCGAGCTCCAACATGTCTGCCATCCGATGGATGCGGTTGCCGCCGGAGTTTCGCAACAAACGGGCCACCGGTATTCTGAGATGCGAAGTGGCATCGAAGAGATTCCTCCAACGGTTCAGTCGAGACCAGGTCGGGAAGAATGGGTATCCGGCGAAAAGCTCGTCACCCCCGATGCCCGAGAGCGCTACTTTCAGCCCAGCCTGCCTGACCGCCTTCGAGACGACGTAGGTGTTGGGACCGTCCCCGCTGGGCGTGTCCATCGCCTCCATCGCATGCTCCAATTCAGAGAGGAATCGGGCAGGAGACATGCGTATGGTTTCATGCCGCGTAGCGAACCTGCCTGCCACGACTTGCGCATACCTCGACTCGTCGAAGGCCTCCTCCGAAAAAGAAACATTGAAGGTATTGACAGGAGAGGCAGTCAACTCTGCCATCAGTGCAACAACGGCGGACGAATCAATGCCCCCGGATAGGAAGGCCCCCAATGGCACATCGCTGACCAATCGACGACGGATAGAGGTGATAAGCAGATCCCTCACGCGGCGGGGAAGCGCCTTCCGGTCGCTATAGTCCACATCGGGCTTCGCCGCCCCGGGCCTCCAATAGACCGTCTTGGCGGAGGCATGCTCCGTGAACTCGATGTAAGAGCCGGATTCGACTTGTTGCACTCCACGGATGGGACTGAGCGGATAGCCGAAGGATTGGAAGGAGAGGTAGTCGTACAGTGCCCTCAGGTCCAACTCCGGTTTCACCAGCCCCGAAGAAAGGATGGAACGGAGCTCCGAGGCGAACAATATGCGCCCGTCCTGAACGCTCACATATAGTGGCTTGACGCCCATCCTGTCGCGGCAAAGACAGAGCTTGCGCTCCACTGCGTCCCATACGGCATATGCAAACATGCCTTTGAAACGATGCACGCAGGATGGGCCCCAGCGAAGGAACGCCGCCAGGATGACCTCGGTGTCGCTCTGTGTCCGGAAGGGATATTCCGGCAGGAGCGTCCTTAGCTCGAGGTGATTGTAGATCTCTCCGTTGAAGACCAGTGTGAACCGGCCATCCACGTCGGTCATCGGCTGATCCGCGGCTGAAGTAAGGTCGATGATCGACAGTCTCCGGTGGCCGAGGTAGGCTGGCCCGAGTTCATGGATGCCTCCGGCGTCGGGCCCCCTATGGCTCATAGTGGTTGCCATGGCGCGGATACGGTCGGCATGGACCCCAGCCTTGGCATTGAAATCGATGATGCCGCAAATCCCGCACATGGCTCGTTGGTTGTGGATTCACTTCCAGGAAGGGCAAACTCCCCAAAGACTGCCAATGACCGGCCTACGGCAGCGTATCCTGGGTAGCCAACGGGGGCTGGGCAGTCTCAGGTTTTGGACTTCATCAGACGGCCATAGACGCTCGCATATTCAGACGCTATCCGCTCGGGCTGGTACATGTTAACCCGCTCCAGGCCTTTCTGGACAAGTCCTTCGCGGTAGTCTGAGTCGGTACATAGTCGGACCACGCCCTGCCGAATGCTGCGTAAGTCCTCCGGGTCCACCAGGCAGGCGGCATCACCTGCCACATCGCTCATGGGGAGCCTGTCGCTGGTAATGACGGGCCTTCCAGACCCGAACCCTTCTATGATGGGGAGCCCGAATCCCTCATACAGGGAAGGGAAGAGCACGATGTCCGACTCCGTGTACTTCAATGCCACCTCTTCGTCCGTTAGACCATGGGATAGGTCATGGCTCAAGCCAGAGGCCTGTAGCTGAGCAAGGATTTCAGGTCCCGGCCTGCCAACGATGGAGAGGTGCACATCCAACCCTTCGAGCGCCTTAATCGTACACAAGAGATTTTTGTTGGGTGTGATGCCAAAGAACAGCAGCCGAGGCATGGCAACAGGGAAGGGCTTTGAAACATGCTTGATTAGTGGGGATACTGGATTCGGAATGACTACGAGCCTCTCCGCGTCAAATCCGGTGAATTTTACGACCTCGGACCGGGTCTGCTCCGATATTACCGTGGACAGTAGGCACCAGCGGAGCGGCCAGTCGAGCGTGAGCTTGAGCAGCAGCCAACGCTTGATTCCCTTTCTGCGATGCAGGAACACACAATCATGCACCGTCAGCGTTGTCCTTCCCCTTGGGAGTGCGAACACCGCGTAGAGTGCATCCCCCGTAACATGGAAGACCGTATCCCGTGGGGCGGACAATGCCTTCCGGAAGAGATACAGAAGATTCCAGGGCGAGACGCCCGATCGAGGCAGCATCCAGACCTCCGGGCGGACACCGCTCTTCCAAGCACCACGCACGATCTCAAACACGGATTCTATACTGAAAAAGCGGGGATCGCGCCTCCTGACTACATGAATTACCCTCATAGTCTGCTCAACTCGACGCGCCTTTCATGCAAGGTCTGTCTCCTAACACCGAACCAGCGCGGATAGGCCATGTAAATGACCCACATCAGGAAGGAGACCTTGATCGAGGAGTTCAGGATCTGCATGGTATCAGTCTCGGCAGAAAAGGTGATGTTGAAGAAAAGGACAGGCAGCCACATGATCACCAGCGGGATACGTAGAGCAATCTGCAATACCCATCCGTAGAGGAGCCTCACGAACATGCCGATCAGGAACATGAACGCTATGCCTCCCGTCGGACCGAAACTCCCATACGCCTCACCGATGGGGCCTACGTTCATGGACGTATTCTTGTTGAGGGTCCTGCCTGCGAAGTAGGTCATATTGAAACGTCCGTCGGCAGTGGACTTGTCCTCCCATATGAATCGTGGGATGAAACTCGCAAAGATGGAAGTCAGCAGTATCTCGCCGTTGTCAAATGGCTTGATCTTTGGGAAGCGCTCCATCACGTTAGAGATGATGAGTCCCTGGTTCACTCGCATATACACGCTCCAGAAGGCCTCCGGACGGAACAGGTCGGTACCGGCCTGCAGGTTCTGGACATAGAGGGTAGTGAACAGTTCAACTTTATTGGCAGGGTCGGATTCATAGACGATCTTCCGATACATCCCTTTGGTGAACTGAAGCACGATCACCAGGAACACCACGCAGGTAAGTATGCCCAGCTTCTTAAAGAAGGCGATACGCGTGCGCAGCAGGAAGAAGGAAGCAATCGTGATCCCCATGTAGATGATGATCGTGAACATCGCGATGAAGATGGAATGCACTATCAGGAAAATGGCGAAGGAGATCATCAGCGGCCTCTTGTTCTCGCGGTTCGGTGTGTAAAAGATGTACAACAGCCCTGTGAAGCTGCTGAAGAACAAGATCACACCGACATAGTGAAAGGCGGCGGGTAGCACGGAGGTAAGTAAAAAGGAGATGACTCCCGCAAAGATCATGAACACCCCGATGTTGTCCTTCTCGAGAATGTATTGGCAGCGCTGCATGAGCACCTCCATCCCGGGCAGCTCGTCAATGGCCCTGTCTGTCGGTAGTGGGAAAGTGAGTGCGAAGCAAAAGGCCGACACGGCGGGCAGCACGTATGAGTAGTACTCCTGTTCGGGAACCTGCATCACAAAGTCTATGACCCTTGCCGGATAGAATTCCACATTGTAGAAGTCGTAACCGAAGATAGGCATCAACAGACAGGTGATGATGTACATCAGGGCAATCGATTCGCGAAGCGCGATGCCGTTTCCTATCCTGTTCAGAAGACTTACAAGCGTCGTAAAGAACATCAGTAGCACAAGTACCCGATGTAGCCCGTCGGTCATGAGCGACAGCATGAGGCTCGATAGATACACTATGGAGGGTAGCACACGTGTCATCTGTCAGTCTTTTTTACCGTCTTCAGCAAGTCGCAGAGTGCCTTTGAGACCCCTTTTGCGGCCGCCTCGAGGGAATGGGTTCCGACCCGTCGCAGGCAGGCCTCCCGCATCTTCCCGAGCATGTCGCCGTTACGGTTCAGCTTTTCTAGGACCTCCGCCACACGGCGCTCGCCTTCTGCACCTTGACGGAAGACCCACCCCGTACGGCCGTCTTCCACCAGGTCGGGGGCGCATCCAACTCTGTCAGAAACGATGACCGGCCTTCCGCAGGCCATTGCCTCGTTGACGGCCATACCCCATGTCTCGCTCCGGGATGGAAGGATCACGACATCCCCCATCCTGTACACCACAGGCATGGAACGCTGGTTCTGAAAGCCGAGGAATCCGAACCTGCCGTCACCTGCCACCGTCCGCTTAAGGTCGGGCTCAAGGTGCCCGTTCCCTGCGAAGAGGAACCTGACCCTTGGCGAACGCACTTGAGCAGAGATCCTGACAATACAGAAGGGGTCCTTCACGTCCTCTATCTTTCCAACGTAAAGTACGACGAGTTCGTCATCCTCGATGCCAAGGGCCCTCCTTCTTGCGGTCGCCTCGGCCTCATACTCCATGCCTGCCCCCTCGAACCTTTCATTGTCGACTGCATGGGGGGCATGGCAAAGTCTCCGGTCATCCATCCCGTGCGCCAGATAGTAATCACGGTTGTAGGTGCCCACATACAATCCCATGTCGACATGCCTGTATATCCATGTCAGAAAGATCCGCCTCGCAATCTTGCGTAAGCCTGGGTGCTCGTTCAGCAGGGTCGAGTCGCCCCGAAATAGAATCGGAACTTTTCCCGAGAAATGGCGAAGGACCCTCAGATGACTGTGATAGGGCCAGGAATAGACCAGGATGGCGTCGGGCCCCCAGGCCTCAATCATGGAGATGATCCCCGGGTTCACGATACCCATGAAGCGGCCGGCCCCTGGCCTTCGCGCTGTGTTGGGTACGAAGACATACGGATAGCCTTCCAAAAGGGGTACGTCCCAGCGGACATCCCGGCCGAAATCCGGGTCGTACTGCCCACCCGACTCCGTCTGGGACCAAGTATAGAAGACCTTCAACTCGATGCCGTCCAAGCCGTTCAGCCGCATGAACAACGGCGCGTTGTACTGGATGGGATGGGTCGTGACTATGGCAAGCCTCGGCATCTCTGCGTCCTATGGGTATGGGGTTCGCCTCTGTGATGGCGCCGGTCTTCGCTACCGCGCCTGCGGATCATTCCGGGTGTGTCCTTGCATTCCGTTCCAAAGCCCGGTCCAGCAATCCTGCCAGCCGCCCCGTGACGGTCTTTGCGGAATAAGCCTCCAGCGCGGCGGGATTCACCTTGTGACGGTCGAAAGACGCTGCAAAGTTCCGGAAAGTACGGAAGACCTCCGCGAAGCTTTCGCCGACCCGGGCGACATCCTCCTCCCCAGCGAAGGCCAGGACTATGCCAGCTCCCGTCTCGCGAAGCACATCGATGGCGGTACTGTCCTTGTGCAACACGGCGATGATGGGCTTTCCACTCAGCACGCCCTGATAGGTCTTCGAAGGGGTATAGTGGGATTCGGTGCTGCCAAGGATGAAAACCGCATCCGCAGCGTCCAGATGCGCGAGCACGTCGAGGTATGGTATGCGGTGCGGGTGCTCGAAGACAACCTTGCCCCACAGACCATGGCGCTCCGCATATGGACGAACATTGAATCCCTCCGGGTCGGCATTCGATCTGCCGGAACCTATGAAATGGAACTCGACACCCTCGAAGTCGGCTCGAGAGGAGGCAATGGCGCCAAAGACGGCCTCCAAGATGGGGTAGGCCTTGGGAAGGAGCGCTCCGGCATAGACGAGTCGGAAAGCCCGGCTTCCTCGGAACACATACGGATCCCGACCTGAACTCGCCATTGCGGCATGATCGGAAGCCTCTCCGCCCATTGGCATGGCATCGAACAGGCAGGTAGAGGACAATCGGGGATTCCTCTCCCTTACGCCTGCATAGTATGACTCCGCCACACCTGTGATCCAGGATGCTCCCTTTACAGCGATGGGCTCCAGCAGACCTGCCAGCCTCATGCTCCACCAATGCCGGGAGAATCGTCTCTCCGACCCCGGAAACTGGTGCACCCACGGATCCTGGTAATCCACCCCGTAGGGTACGCCGGTACGTGCCTTCAGGATCGGGCCCAGCAGGGCCACATAGTAGGAGGGAATACTGTAGCAGACCATGTCGATGCGTTCCCTGCGGATGATGTCGACCGCCTTGGCATACAGCGAAAAGAATGCCCGAAGACCTATGTCGCCGATAACCCTCGGACGGGTCAGGGGAAGCGCTCCCGACTTGAAAATCTTCTGGCCTTCCGGCAGCAGCCTGAGCATGTCCATGTCCGGCTTCTCCTCATAATGGCGTTCGTGCACAGTCAGGACATGGGGCTCCCATCCGAAAGCGGGAAGGTGTAACGCGAACAGCCGAACGCGATGGACGCCGACCAGGTTCGAAGGCGGATAATGTGGGTATATGATGAGCAGCTTCCTCATTCCAATGTCTTGTCTCCGCGCACTGGCATGCCTTACAGGGACCTCCGCCACTCGGTCAGCAGCTTTGCGGACTCGGCCTCCCAATGATGCCCTGACATGGCCAGATGACGGCCGGCCCGTCCAGACCGGATCTGACCCTTCCGTTCGATCAGTATTTCCAAGGTCCGTGTGAACGCCTCCGCATCCGGTGGGAATAGGAGGCCATGGCCTTCGAAGCTGCCGAGCAGCCGACGCTGGGCGCTGGTCTCGGTCACCGCCAGGAAGAGCCCTGATTGCAGGAAGGTCAGAATCTTGTTGGTAACGGCGATATCCCTGTTTCTATCGCTTAGGATATCCACGGCCAGTCCCACGTCGTAGCGCCCCAGCGAGCGATGCAGCTCGGCCTGGCTGCGGGGACCGTGAACCCGGACATTAGTGCGCCCTTCCGACAGATGACGGACATAGGCTTCGTCAGGCTGGCCGTATAAGTGAAGCTCGACGTCCGCCGGATGTGCGGAGAGGCCGGGAAGCACGAGGTCCAAACCCCTGCCTGGCCTGCCGGTGATTCGCGACTTGATCGTGGACATGACGCAATTTTTTAAACAGTACAACTCCATCCCTCGATCCCATTCCCACGGGGTCGAGCGGCATACCTGTCGCAATGCTCACGGATCAGCGGAGACGCATACGAGGCATAATCGGACTGCTTGAGACAATCCCGCATCATCCTCCGTGTTGTCTCACTGAGGAGGGGATCAGAGGTCTCGAAGGGATGATAGTCTTCGATGTCGAGACCCAGCCTGGAACGGAATTTACGCGCCGCTACCACGGCGGCATGAAGCGCTGCGGGATTGTGGCCTACCACCCACTTGTACCGCCCCGCTAGCCTGCGTACCGCCCTGCGGAGCAGCACATACCGCTTGCCAGTGGCTGCGGCATTGATGGTCGGTGTGTCGAGGAACCGAGAGAGGGCCAGCGCGCAGCTATGCAGGAGGCTGGAGGCCAGCCAGGGGAGGAAGGGACTCCTGAGGGCGCTGATGCGGATGAGTCTTGCACCAGGTATCCGTTCTTCAAGTGCCCTGTCATTGACATCGCCCCAGTTGCCGAGCGAGAAGAGGATGACCGTGACGTCGAAGCCGTTCCGGAGCGCGAGCTCAGTCTCCTTGAACAGGCGGGGGT
>RGVM01000300.1 GCA_010027295.1 Chitinophagia bacterium | reverse complement strand
CGGTCGCAATGTGAAGGCGTATCGTCGCCAGCCGGTAACCTTCCAACTCGCAGAAGAGTAAGACTTCGCTTCACGCTAGACAAGAGGAAATTCCAACCAAAAGCCGTCCCCCGGGACGGCTTTTTTCATGTCTTCGATGGTTTGGAGCCGCGTCGGCTCGACGCCCGTACGATCAATCGGGTCATGTAGGTGCGGATGACAGGTCGGAAGCCTTCCCCGGCCTCTATCTGGTCGATCAGCAGCCGGGTCGACATGCGGCCCATCTCAAGGGTCGGCTGTCGCACGCTACTCAGCGATGGAGAGATCAGCGAGGCAATCGGCTCGTCGTTGAAGCCGACAATAGCCAACTCGTCGGGAATGGCGATGCCCATTTTCCTGGCCGCTTCCATCGCACCGATGGCGACACGGTCACTGACGGCGAATATGCCGTCGGGCCTGTCTTTTCGCCGTAGCATAGACATGGCGGAACGCATGGCGGTGGGCTGGTCGAACTCGGTGTGTACGACCCTCGCGTCTGTCACCTTCCTGCGGTGGCGTGCCACGGCCATGCGGAACCCCTCCATGCGGTGGTTGCTGATCATCATGTCCGCAGGACCCGCCAGATATGCGATGCGGCGGCACCCGACCTTCACCAGATGCTCCACGGCGCCGAAAGCAGCGCTGACATTGTTCACGAAGACACGGGAAAAGGACAGTGCATCACTCACCCGGTCGAACATGACGACAGGCATCTGACCCTGAAGTTCCTTCAGATGTCTCAGGTCGCGCGTGTGCTGGGCCAGCGAGATGAGGAGGCCGTCCACACCACTCCTGCGCATGTCCTCCACATTCCTGACCTCCTTCTCGGCCGCCTCGAGCGACTGGCAGGCAATGACCGTATATCCCCGTTCCCGCGCCTCATCTTCCACACCCTGCAGCGCGCGCGCGAAGAAATGATACCCGAGGTTGGGAACGATCACCCCGATCGTGCGTGTTCGAGCATTCAGGAGGCTCAGCGCCGCCTTGTTGGGTCGGTAGTTCAGCCGCCTGGCCGTCTCCTGCACACGGGCCACCGTCTCTCGTCCGATCTCGGGACTGCCTTTGAGGGCCCTTGAGACCGTGGATGCGGACACGTTCAGCAGACGGGCGATATCCTTGATCGTAACGGCAGCCATGGGATGGTCGATGCAGTTTGTGAATAGCCAAATGTCGGAAACATCGACAACAATGCATCGGTATCACAGATGCCGATGCATCTGTTTATACCGCATAGGATACTGTCGAAGTGCATGAGTGTACTCCCTTTCACCCCGGTCGTTTGCCATGCTTGCCTGCTGAGTCCATAAGGTTTGTGCAAGGCGTTGGCCTCGACATTCAAACAAGACCCGTGAACGCAAACGTTTGCGTTGGTTTTCGATGGCTTCGAGCATCGAATATATCGCCGACAGTGTCATATTTACGATGTGCAAAAACGTTTATGCAACTTTTACGGGCATAAGCGGGGATGCATTCCAAAACAAAACAACTGCTATATGAAAAGAGCAAGAAGCCGCGTGATGCGGATGTTGCCCAGGATCATTGGGCAATGGATGGCTGTCATGCTACTGGTCTCCGGGGCAACCTTCAGCGCCCGGGCCCAGGTGAGGGTGACGGGTTCCGTGACGGGAGAGAGCGGCGAGGCCCTGGCCGGAGTCGCCATCCAGGTAAAAGGTTCCTCCAGCAAGGGTACGGTGAGCGGTGCCGACGGCCGTTTCGCCCTGAGTGTCCCCGATGAGAAGGCCGTGCTCCAGTTCACCTACGTGGGCTATCAGCCACGCGAGGTTGGAGTTGCCGGCAATCTCGACATGAGTGTGGTCCTTCAACCCACCAGCGGCAGTATGTCGGAGGTCGTGGTCGTCGGTTACGGCACGCAGCAGAAGAAGACGCTGACGGGATCCGTGGCCACCATCAAGAGTGCCGAGATCAACACCACCAAGAGCACCAGTGTGGTGAGCAACATCCAGGGTAAGATCCCCGGCGTGCATATCCGCCAGCAGACGGCCGAGCCGGGGCAGTTCAACTCCCTGGTCAGCATCCGCGGATTCGGCGCCCCGCTGCTCGTCATCGACGGCGTCCCCCGCGACAACATGTCCGACTTCGAAAGGCTCAACCCCGAGGACATCGAGTCGATCTCCGTCCTCAAGGACGCCGCCGCCGCCATCTACGGCATGAACGCCGACAACGGCGTCATCATCGTCACCACCAAGAAGGGACAGAAGGGCAAGGCCAGGTTCCAGTACTCGGGCTACTATGGCTTCAAGCAGCCGACCAGCATGCCCGAGATGATGGACCCGCTCACCTACCGTGTCATCCGCAACGAGGCGCAGAAGAACACCAAGCTGGCACCCCTCTACACGCAGGGTGAGATCGACAAGTGGAAGGCCGGGAACGACCCGTTGTATCAGGACTACGACTGGTTGGGCAACAGCCTGCGCGACTTCACCGCCCAACAACAGCACAACCTCTCCGTCTCCGGCGGCAATGAGAACGTCACCTACTATACTTCGCTGGGCTACCTCTCCGACGACGGCATCCTGGTGAGCGACATCCAGCGCTACCGCAAGTACAATTTCCGGACGAACCTGACCTTCAACCTCACCAAGGACCTGAAGGCCATCACCACCTTCGCCGGCAAGCTCGACAAGAACAACGGTCCGGAGATCTCCTACTTCTGGCTCTTCAAGCCCCTCATCATCGCCGACAGGGCCATCCCGCCGATGATCCCGGGTACCAACTTCGTCACCCGCATCCCGCCCGACTTCACCAACCCCTACGCCCTCATGACAGAGTCCATCTCCGGCTATGAGCGCTACAAGAACCTGCAGTACCAGACGCAGATAGAACTGCAGTACACGGCCCCCTTCCTGCCCGGACTGAAGCTGGGCGTCCTCGGGGCCTACGACGGCAACAACAACAACTACTCCAAGCTCACCAAGGCCTACAACCAGTACGACCTGCTCACGGGTGTGCCCACGCTGCGCGGCGTACACCGCTACAGCAACTCGATGAACCTGCTGGAGCGCATGGTCGGGCAGGCCACGGCCAACTACAAGCGCACCTTCGGGAGGAGCCACAATGTCGCCGCCACCCTCGTCGGTGAGTCGCGCGCCATCCAGAACGACATCCTCGGGGCCACCCGCACCTATGCCGACGTCTATACCTGGGACATCCTCGACCAGGCCAGCCGCACGGCCATGGAGAACAACGGCACCCGTGTGATCCAGCGCTACCTCTCGCTGCTCGGACGCTTCAACTACGACTACCAGGGCAGGTACCTCGTCGAGATGGCCTTCCGCCGCGACGGCTCCTACCGCTATGCCCCCGACAAGCGCTGGGCCTTCTTCCCATCGACCTCCGTCGGATGGAGGGTCTCCGAGGAGAAGTTCATGCAGAAGCTACAGAAGACGGTCACCGACCTCAAGCTCCGCGCCTCTTACGGACAGATGGGGGCCGATGCCGGCAACCCCTTCGAGTACTACCTCGGCTACAGCTTCGGTTCGATCGACAGGGGCTATATCTTCAACAACGGTATCCTCACCGCAGGCATGGTGCCGCCCGGCGTGCTGAATGAGAACCTCACCTGGGTCAAGACCAACACCGCCAACATAGGCATCGACCTGAACCTCTGGGACGGCAAGCTCGGCATCATCGCCGACTGGTTCCAGAAGGACCGCAACGGACTGCTCGCCACCAAGCAGCAGTCGGTCCCCAACACCTTCGGCGCCTCCTTCCCGCAGGAGAACATCAACAAGGACCAGGTGCGCGGCTTCGAGGTCCTCGTGTCGCACCGCAACCGTCTCGGTCAGTTCCGCTATGAGGTCAGCGCCAACATGACCTATGCCCGCAAGTATCTCGTATACTCCGAGCGTGCGCCCTACGCCAGCACCATGCAGAAGTGGAAGGATGCCTGGGGCACGGGCGGCAGGGTGCTCGGCCGCGACTGGGGCTATATCACCGACGGCCGCTACACCGACATCAAGCAGTACCAGACGGCCCCCCTCATGGGTGGTGGCCTCGGCAACTCCATGATGCTGCCCGGCTCGCACCGCGTCGTCGACGTCGACGGCAACGGCATCATCGACGGCAACGAC
>RGVM01000299.1 GCA_010027295.1 Chitinophagia bacterium | reverse complement strand
CGCCTTCATCGAATACTGCCTGATGGTGCCGGCCAACCGGATCGGGGCCGTGAGCGGGATGAACGGCTTCCAGTTGAAGATGACGCAGGAAGTGGTCACATTCGTCGTCTTCACGGTGTTCGCCCTGCTGTACCTGAAGGAGCCCTTCCATCCGCGCTACCTGCTGGGCTTCCTGCTCTTGCTGGCGGCGGTGTATGTGATGTTTCGGAAGGAGTGAAAGCAAACATTCCCCGCCGAGGGGCGGGGAATGTCATGATTTTCCAATTTCGAGGCGATTCCTATCACTCCCAGATCTCGTCCTTGCCCTCGAGCCAGCGTTTGATCGAATCGGTGGTGACGGATTTCGGTCTTTCCAGTGGCAGGCCCAGGGCCCTGTCCCAGCAGAGGCTGGCCAGCACGCCCAGGGCGCGGCTGACGCCGAAGAGCACGGTGTAGAACTCGTACTCGACCATGCCGTAATGGACCAGCAGGGCACCGCTGTGGGCGTCCACATTGGGCCAGGGGTTCTTGATCTTGCCGAGGGAGCTGAGGATGGGAGGCACCACCTCATAGATCCTCCAGACGGTCTGCACCAGGGGGTCGTCGGGCATATGCGTCTGGCCGAAGGCCATCTGCGCGGTGAAGCGCGGGTCGGTGCGGCGCAGGACGGCATGGCCGTAGCCGGGCACCACCTTGCCCTCGCTGAGGGTCTTGCGCACATAGTCATCGATCTGCTGCTTGGACGGCAGTTCGACGCCGAGTTCCTCCCGCATCTCGTAGATCCATTTGATGACTTCCTGGTTGGCGAGGCCGTGGAGGGGGCCTGCGAGGCCGTTCATGCCGGCGGCGAAACTCAGGAAGGGGTCGCTCAGCGCCGATCCCACCAGGTGCGTGGTGTGGGCCGAGACGTTTCCACCCTCATGGTCGGCATGGATCGTCATGTAGAGGCGCATAAGTTCCTTGAAGCTCTCGTCCTCATAGCCCATCATGTGGGCGAAGTTCCCGGCCCAGTCGAGCAGTCCGTCGGGCTGGATATGGTCACCGTTGCGATACTTACGGCGATAGATGTATGCGGCGATGCGGGGTAGCCGGGCGATAAGGTCCATCGCATCGTCGAAGGTGGCGGCCCAGTAGTCCTTCTTGGACATGCCTGAAGCGTACTGCTTGGCGAACTTGCTCTCGGTCTGCAGGGCCATGATGCCCGTGACAAACTGCGTCATGGGGTGGGCTCCGACGGGAAGCGCCTCGATGGTGGCGAAGACATGGTTGGGCACATGGGAGCGGCGCTGCCAGGTGTTGGTGACGTGGTTGACTTCCTCCTCCGTGGGAAGTTCGCCGATGAGCATGAGGTAGAACAATCCCTCGGGCAGGGGCTCGCTACCGTTCCGGGCCTTGGGAAGGCTCTTCTGCAGGTCGGGTATGGAATAGCCGCGGAAACGGATTCCTTCCTCGGCGTCGAGCAGGGAGGTCTCTGTGACAAGCCCCGTGATACCGCGCATGCCCTGGTAGATCTGTGAAAGGGTGACCTCCCCGATCTTCCGGTTACCGTGCGTCTTGATGATGTCCTTGATCTCCGCGGAAACGACGTCCGCCCGCTGCCTGAACCTGTCCTTTATGATACCCATGGTGGTGTGTGTTCTGATGCTGTTGGAAGTCGTTTGTGACCTTTGGCGGCCGGTAGGTGCCGGGCCGTTCAAACCCCGGACAGCGTGTCTGCGGAGGCATGCCTGAACGGCTCTCAAAGGTATGCCAATGCGTGCCGAGATAACAATGGGCGGACTTGAAAGTTGGAGATACCCGTTATTTGGGTGCGGTGCGGTAGAGCCACCAGGTGAGTCCGGAGAAGATGACGTTGGGGACCCATGCGGCCACATAAGGGTCGAGATTCCCCTTGGTGGAGAAGATGGTGGAGAAACGGTCCGTGAGGATGAAGACGCAGCAGATGATGATGCCGAGGGCCAGGTGGACACCGCTCCCCCCCCGGATGCGCCGACAGGCCAGGATTGCCCCGATGAGGGTGAGGATGACGACGGCCACCGGCGTTGAGTCGCGCTTGGCATCCTCCATCATCAGGTCCTTCACCGTCTCGGAGCCGCGGAGTTTCTCGAGTTCCAGCAGGCGTCGCAGCTCGGGCGAGGTGAGACGAGACTGGACGAAGTCGTCGCGACGCAGGTCGCCGGGCCGGAACGAGAATGACCGATGCAGTTCTGGCGTGTAGGTCACCGTCTCGCCCAGGCTGTCCAGCCGGCGCTCGACGACCCCTGTCAGGCGCCAAGCCTTCTTCGACGTGTCCCACATGATATTATCGGCCCGCAGGTTGTAGGTGACGCGGTTGCCGTGGACGGACTCCAGGAAGAAACTGCCGCCCGAACGGCTCACTGTGTCGTAATAGCGCATCCCGCAGTAGGAGAAGGAGTCGACGCGCATGTAATACGCGTTGGAGCTGCCGCTGTTCATGACGGGACTGCGGAGGTACTTCAGGTCGAAGTTGGCACGGATGCCGTTGGCGACAGGTATCAGCTCGCGGTTGCCCAGCCAGAGCAGCCCACCCAGGAAAAGCCCCCCCACCCAGTAGGGGAGCAGGATGCGGCGCAGACTCACGCCACTGGCCAGGATGGCGATGAACTCCGACTGGTTGGCCATCTTGGACGTGAAGAAGATCACCGAGATGAACACGAAGAGCGGGAAGAGGAGCGCCATGATATAGGGCACGAAGCCGAAATAGTACTGCCGTACGATCTCGGTTGAGGAGAGTCCGGAGCGAGCGAAGTCGTCCGTCCGCTCGCTGAGGTCGATGACCGTCGAGATGACCGTCAGCAGGACGATGGAGAAGAAGAAAGTCGACAGGAACTTCCCGAGTATGTAGCGGTCGAGCTTCTTCATGCGGGCCGAAATTACGATACGACGGACAGAAACTCCCGCCATCCGGGCCGCCGCGGGTGGCGTACCTTGCAGCCCATGGCCCGACTCCGCTACGAACTGCTGCAGACAGACCCCTCCGGCTCCGCCCGGGCGGGCCTCATCCATACGGACCATGGCAGCATCCCCACACCCATCTTCATGCCCGTCGGCACGGCCGGCAGCGTCAAGGCCGTCAGCGGCCGCCAGCTCACGGAGGATGTCGCGGCTCGCATCATCCTGGGTAACACCTACCACCTCTACCTGCGTCCCGGCACCGGTGTCCTGGAGGCCGCCGGGGGACTCCACCACTTCATCGGGTGGGACCGGCCCATCCTCACCGACAGCGGAGGCTACCAGGTCTTCTCGCTGGCGGCCAATCGCCGGATCACCGAGGAGGGCGTCGTCTTCCAGAGCCATATCGACGGGTCGAGGCATCTGTTCACCCCCGAATCGGTGATGGACGTCCAGCGCGCCATCGGCGCCGACATCGTCATGGCCTTCGACGATTGCCCGCCCTATCCCTCCGACCATGCCTACACCGCCCGGTCCATGGAGCTCACCCACCGATGGCTCGACAGGTGCCTGAAACGGTTCGCAGAGACGCCCGACCGCTACGGCCACACCCAGAACCTCTTCCCCATCGTCCAGGGCGGAACGCATGCCGACCTACGCCGCGCGTCCTGCGCATTCGTCGCCTCCAAAGACGCCCCGGGCAACGCCATCGGAGGACTCAGCGTCGGAGAACCGACAGAGATGATCTACGAATACACCGGCCTCTGCTGCTCCCTGCTGCCGTCCGACAGACCCCGGTATCTGATGGGCGTCGGAACGCCCTGGGACATCCTCGAATGCATCGACCTCGGCGTAGACATGTTCGACTGCGTCATGCCCACCCGCAATGGGAGGAACGCCATGCTCTTCACCTCCAAGGGCGTCATAAACATCGACAATAAGAAATGGGAGCACGACTTCTCCCCCATTGACGCCGGCATCCCCTGCGAGACCAGCCAGACCTACACGAAAGCCTATCTGAGGCATCTTTTCAAAGCCAAGGAATACCTGGCCTACACCCTTGCCAGCATCCAGAACCTGGCCTTCTACCTATGGCTCGTGGGCGAAGCCCGAAACCATATCCTCGCGGGAGACTTCAGCTCCTGGAAGAAGGACATCCTGCCGCAAATCCGCCAGCGCCTCTGACCACACGACGAGCCTCAACACCCAGCCGGGTTTCGAGGTG
>RGVM01000298.1 GCA_010027295.1 Chitinophagia bacterium | reverse complement strand
TCAGTTGACGGACGCGGGCACGCCCAACTTCGCCACGGCCCTCTACGGCAAGGCCCCCGGCGTGCGCATCGGCGCCACCCCGGGCGGTGCCACCTCGGCGGTCAACATCAACATCCGCGGCATCAACTCGATCACCGGCAAGAACCAGCCGCTGATCGTACTCAACGGCGTGCCCATCCGCAACCAGGAGGTCAGCAACGACAACTACTGGGGCGACCAGCGTGTCCGTGGCAACGGCCTGCTCGACATCCAGACGGAGGACATCGACAACATCTCCATCCTCAAAGGCGCCTCCGCCGCCGCCCTCTACGGCTCCGAGGCCGTGAACGGCGTCGTGCTCATCACCACCAAGAGCGGTGTGCGCGAGAAGAAGGGCCTGGGGGTCGACTTCAACGCCACCTACGGCGTCGAGAACGTCGCCTTCCTCCCCCGCTACCAGAACGTCCGCGGTTACGGCATGGTGCCCCGCTTCGTGGCCAACCTCGGCCAGGACGACTTCGGCTTCATTATGGTCGACCTCGACGGCGATGGTGTCAAGGAGACCCGCTCCCTGCCCAACGCCTCGATCAACTACGGCCCCAAGTTCGACGGCAAGCCCACGGCCAGCTGGGACGGCAAGATCCGCCCCTACGAGGCCCAGGGCGATGCCTATAACAATTTCTACCAGCAGGGAGCCAACTCCAACGTCAACCTGGCGGTGACTCAGGCCACCGACCGGATGAACCTGCGCCTCTCGCTCTCGCGTCAGGACAACCAGATGATCAGCATCGGTTCCAACAACGTCAAGAACAACTTCAACCTGAACGCCACGTTCAAGGTCGGCAAGAACTTCTCCACCGACGTGCTCGTCAACTTCGTCAACCAGTCGACGAAGAACCGCCCCTACTCCATCGACCGGATGACCAACAACTTCACCGGCATGATCGGACGCTTCGACAACGCCCAGTGGTACATCGACAAGTTCCAGACCAGCAAGGGCTATCGCTTCGTCACCGGCGCGAATGGCCAGAGCATCACCATGTCCGAGAACATCAACGGCGGCTACGGCGGCTTCAAGGGCGACATCGCAGACTATCTCTGGCGCGTCTACAAGCACCAGACCCTGGAGACGGAGAACCGACTCATCGCCAGCATCACCAACAACTGGCAGATCGTGAAGGGCCTCAAGCTCCGTACCCGGACCTCTACCGACTACACCACCGGCCAGACCGAGAGCAAGCAGTTCACGGAGCGCCCCCTGGCCTTCGGCAACTCGGGCGGATTCGGCATGTCCTCCGGCTACTACTCGATCCTCTACACAGACGTGCTGCTGACGTACACCAAGGAGTTGGCGAAGGACCTCGAGTGGAACATCATGGGCGGCTATACCGCCTCCGAGGACAGGGGTTTCAACACCAGCCGGAGCACCAACGGCGGCCTCAGCTCGGAGAACCTTTTCGACATCGCCGCATCCGTCAATACCGCCAACAGCGGTTCCTCCCGGTTGTCAATCGTGAAGGACGCCGTCCTGGCCACGACCAACATCAGCTACAAGGACTGGCTCTACCTCGAAGGTACGGTGCGTCGCGACCGCACTTCCACCATGAACCCGAACAACAACGCGTTCATCTATCCTTCGGTCAACGCCAGCTTCATCTTCACGGACGCACTCAAAGTGCCCGAGTTCATCAACTACGGAAAGTTTCGCGCCTCCTGGGGCATCGTGGGCAACTACCCCGATCCCTATCGCGCCAACGTCGCCTACAACCAGGGCACCCTCGGCAGCCAGGGTGGCACCCAGCCCGTGCTGTTCACCAGCATCCCGGGCAGCTTCGGCAACGACCTGATCCGTCCCGAGCAGAAGCATGAAATCGAATTAGGCGTCGAATCCCGGATGTTCAACAACCGCGTCACCTTCGAGGCGTCCTACTACAACGCCCAGGTACGTGACCAGATTCTTGGTCAGACCCTCCCCGTTTCTTCAGGCGCCTCCTCCATTCTCGCCAACATCGGCACGCTCCGCAACTCCGGGGTGGAACTCGCCCTCAGCGGATTCGTCTTCAAGAACCGCAACTTCAGCTGGGAGACCGGCATCAACGCCGCCAAGAACTGGAACAAGGTCGAGCAGCTGGCCCCCGGCCTGACCGAGCTCCTGCACGCCGACTACGATGGTAACGCCGCCCAGCTGCGCTCCGTCGTCGGCCAACCGATGGGCGATCTCTACGCACGCCCCATCGAGACCAACCCCAAGGGTGAGAAGATCGTCTCCCCCAACGGCCTCTACAAGGTGGATGCCAACAAATGGTACAAGGTCGGCAATGCCATGCCCAAGGTCGTCGGCGGCTGGTTCAACACCGTCAGCTACAAGGGTCTCACCCTCGACGCCATGATCGACTACCGCATCGGCGGCCATGTCATGCCCACGGGCCTGTACTGGATGCTGGGCCGCGGCCTGCTGGAGGAAAGTCTGCAGTGGATGGACGAATCCCGCGGTGGCCTCCGTTACTACGTCAACGCCGCCGGCAGGGCCATCCAGACAACCGGCGACAAGGGCCCCAACGGAGAAGTTGTCTATACAGACGGCATCCTGCTTCCCGGTGTCAAGGCCGACGGCACGCCGAACGACGTCATCACCTCCCAGGCCAACTACTTCTGGACGGTCTACAACTGGGGTGGTCCGCAGTACAGCCCCAACACGCGGTACGACCTCTACATCAACGAGAACAGCTACGTGAAGTTCCGCGAGGTGACGCTCTCCTACAAGATGCCCGCCAGCGTTGCCAAGGTCATCGGTGCCCAGAGCCTCCAGCTCTCGGTCTACGGCCGCAACCTGTTCTACATCTATCGCACGATCAAGAACATGGACGCCGAGCAGACCACCGCAGGCTCCCGCTGGACGCAGCAGGTCAACAACATCGGCACCAACCCGTCCACCCGCGCCTACGGCATCATGATCCGGGCCAAATTCTGACAACCGAACCGTGAACGAAAAACGAACCAAGATGAAAAGACTCATAGGCATCGCTGCGCTGGCCGTGCTTGCGGGGGCCTCCTCCTGCAAGAAGGCGGACTTCGCCGCCAGCTATGCGAACCCTGCCACGATTTCCCAGTCGACCGTCGATAAACAGTTCGCCGGCTTCCAGAACACCAGCCTGCAGAGCGTCATCCCCACCTACTGGAACTACTTCGTGATCCTACGGACCACGCTCCAGTACTTCAACCAGGCCGTGGGGTGGGTCAACTACTCCGGCCAGTACGTGCCCGGCTCGGCCGCCATCGCCGACCGCTGGAGCAACTACTACAACACCCTCAACCAGTACCGCGAGCTCGAGAAGATCTACAAGGCCCTGTCCGCCGACGACCAGAAGAACTACCGCATCTTCATGATCGCCGCTAAGATCTACTTCTACGACCTCACCCAGAAGACGGTCGACCTCCACGGCGACATCCCTTGGTCCAAGGCCGGCATGCTCTCCACCAACAGTGGCGACTACCTCGCCTCGCTGCCGCCCTATGATGCGGCCGACAAGATCTACACGACCATGCTGGATGATCTCAAGGCCATGTCTGACGAACTGGCCACCCTGACCATCAACTCCGGCATCCTCGTCGGTTTCCGCAACCAGGACCTGATCAACAAGGGCGACCAGATGAAGTGGAGGCGCTATTGCAACTCCCTCCGTCTCCGTATGCTCCTGCGCGTCTCAGAGGCCTCGGCCTTCAGCTCCCGCGCCACGACGGAGATCGCCTCCATCCTCGGCAACCCGACCGCCTATCCGATCATCGCCTCCAACGCCGACAACGTCGAGATCAAGGTTCTCGACCTCAACACCCCCATCAACTCCAACGGTTTCCGCACCGGCCTGGAGGACTGGAACGGCAACATGTCGAGCAAGCCCATGATCGACCACATGAAGGCGAACACCGACCCCCGTCTCCGGGTCATCTTCGAGCCCGGTATCAATGCCGCAGGGGCCTACGATGGTGTCGATCCCATGGCCCTCGCTTCCGCCCAGGAGCCCCTCATCTCCGGCGGTAGGATCGCCATGTACAACCGTACGACCCTCAGCCGCAACCAGTACTTCCCCGGCATCCTGATGAATGCCGCCGAAGTGTCCTTCCTCACCGCCGAGGCCCTCACCCGCTCCGGCAACGTGGCA
>RGVM01000297.1 GCA_010027295.1 Chitinophagia bacterium | reverse complement strand
CGATTTCTGCAGCTGGTACATCGAATGGGTGAAGCCGGCCCCCGGCATGGCGCTGGCGAAGGAGGACCTCGAGGCGGTCACTGGCTACTTCGAAGAGCTGATGCAACTGCTACACCCCTTCCTGCCCTTTGTGACGGAGGAGGCTTGGCATGCGCTCCGCAAACGGGCTGCCGGTGACGACATCTGCGTCAGCCGTCTGACGGACCGGTCCGGATGGACGCCCAGCCCCGAAGAAAAGGCCCTGTTGGCCCAGGGTGTACTTCTCAAGGATGCCATTACCGGCATCCGCGACGCGCGCAACAAATCACGGCTGAAGCCCAGGGATGTGGTGGAGCTCCGCTGCCAGACGGAGGAACGGGAGACCTACGCCGGCGTCGCAGCCATCCTCTGCCGCCAGGTGAACGCGTCGGGCTTTTCCTTCACGGAGGAGGCCGTGACCGGAAGCCTGCCCGTGGTGATTGGAAAGGACAGGTTCCACATCGTGGCCGAGGGCCTCGGTACTGACGCCGGACAGCTCGAGGAGATGCGCAAGGAGCTCCTCTACCTGAAGGGATTCCTTGAATCGGTAGAGCGGAAACTGTCAAACGAGCGCTTCGTACAGAACGCCAAGCCCGAGGTGGTGGAGATGGAACGCAAGAAACGCGCCGACGCCGAAGCCAAGATACGCACACTAGAGCAGAGCCTGGCAGGGCTCGAATGACGCCTGCGGATACCTTCCGAAAAACCCGCGAAACCAAACCTATGGACATCCGCAACAACATCCTGGAGACGATTGGCGACACCCCGCTGATACGGCTGAACAGAATCACCCGGGACTTCCCCTGCGAGGTGCTGGCCAAGGTCGACTACTTCAACCCAGGGAACTCCATCAAGGACCGGATGGCCCTGAAGATGGTGGAGGTGGCAGAGCGCGATGGGCGTCTGAAACCGGGCGGCACCATCATAGAGTGTACCTCGGGCAATACGGGCATGGGACTGGCGCTGGCGGCCGTCGTGAAGGGCTACCGCTGCATCTTCACGACGACCGACAAGCAGTCGAAGGAGAAGATCGACATCCTCAAGGCGGTGGGCGCGGAAGTCATCGTCTGTCCCACCAACGTGGAGCCCGAGGACCCCTCCAGCTACTACTCGGTGGCCAGAAGGCTCGCACGCGAGATCCCCAACTCCTTCCACTGCAACCAGTACGACAACCTCGCCAACCGGTTGGCACACTACGAGTCGACGGGACCCGAGATTTGGCGGCAGACCGACGGTACTGTCACCCACCTCGTCTGTACCGCAGGCACAGGCGGCACTGTCACCGGGACGGCACAGTACCTCAAAGAGATGAACCCCGCCATCCAGGTCTGGGCCATCGACGTGTACGGCTCCCTGCTCACGAAATACTTCCGCACCGGGGAGGTGGACCCCGGTGAAGTGCATCCCTATATCTCGGAGGGCTTCGGGGAAGATTTCGTGCCCGAGAACTATGACATGTCGGTGATCGACCATTTCGAGCAGGTGACCGACAAGGACGGGGCGATCATGGCTCGTAGGCTGGCGAAGGAGGAGGGGCTGTTCTGCGGCTACAGTGCCGGCAGTTGCCTTCAGGGGCTCTTGCAGCTTCGCTCTAGGCTAAGGAAGGGCGACAGGGTCGTCTGCATATTGCACGACCACGGGAGCCGCTACGTCGCCAAGATCTACAATGACCAATGGATGATGGAGCGCGGCTTCCTCGAGGTGAAGACCTTCCGCGACATCGTCAATGGTCGTGGCGCCCGTCAGCGGCTCATCACACTGCAGGAACATGACACCGTCGCCAGGGCCGTCGAGCTCATGAAGAAGTACGACATTGAGCACATCCCCGTCCTGCGCGATGGAGAGCCCGTGGGCTCCGTCAGCGAGGCCGGCCTCTTCCTAAAAGTGTTCTCCAATCCCGGCATTCGCGATGCAGCCATTTCCGATGTGATGGAGCCCCCCTACCCCGTCGTCGACTTCCTCACGCCGGTGGAGAGACTCAGCACCCTCATCCACAAAGAGAATGGAGCCGTGCTGAGCCTCGACGAGACCGGGAACCACCAGATCGTCACGAAATACGACATCCTGCAGGCCCTTGCCAAGTGAACGGGCATCTGGTCCGAAATACCTGAAAATCAGGAATGAACGACGAAGGCCCGATACGGGCCTTCGTCGTTTCGCGTAGTTCTACGATGAAAGGCAGGCTTGCCGACGCGTAATAACCCCTGCCGAATCACGCAAGAACACCCGGCATAAAAGCATAAAAATCAAGTAATTCTGCTCTTGTCGGGGGATATGTGCAGGCCTAATTTTGTGTCAGAAGTTGATCGGAAATGGTACGGAGTCCAAACCTCTCAATTCCTAAGAAAGACCAACCATCCGACAAGAGATTCCAATTCCTGTGAACGCGGTTTCCGCACCTGACGGTCAACTTCTACTTTCTACCATCCGATATCCTGAAGAATACGAGCCCCTCCGATCCGTTCCTATGCAATAAACCTCGTAGTTCTCCGTTCCTATGTAAAGGCCGATCCGAATCCTCTGAAGACCGATGATCCGATCATCCTTTGACCACAAGGGTCCGTTCCTATGAAAACCGAAAAGGGCCGAAAGCCCGACAAGATCCGCACCCTTTGAGAAACCCGGCCCCCTTACCGGGCCGTAAAAATCCAATCCTACCAAAAAACCGGTTCAGTACCTCGAACAGGAATCGATCCGATACCGGAAAGACCGCCAGCAGGTTCTCAGACCATCCGTCAAGCACCCTGGCCAGCATCCATATCCCGGACCGAACCTCCTCTGAAACTGAACGAGCGCATTCCCGGAGCTTGTCTCCGGGAATTTTTTTTAATTTACTCCAATGGAAGCAATCCGGGAGAAGGATGCGTTGGGATGCGAAGTGAACCTGTCGGGTCCGGCGAGACGCATTGTCTCGCTCGTGCCGTCGCAGACGGAGTTGCTGCACGACCTCGGTCTGGATGCGGAAGTCGTCGGCATCACGCGCTTCTGCGTGCATCCCCCCCATTGGCGGCGGACGAAGACGCGCATTGGAGGAACTAAGGATGTGCGGGTGGAGCGTATCTGTTCCCTGGCACCCGACCTGGTGATCGCCAACCGGGAGGAGAATGTAAAGGAGCAGGTGGAGGCGATCCGCAGTTTCTGTCCCGTCTGGACCAGCGATGTCAACGACCTTGCCGATGCGACGGAGATGATTCGTTCGGTAGGTCGTCTAACGGGGAGGGAAGCGGCGGCTGGAAGCATGGCACAGTCGATTATCGATGCCTTTGCCGCCTCAGGCAGTGTGGAAGAGTCCATTCGAACGGCCTATCTGATCTGGAGGGATCCCTGGATGGCTGCCGGTGGAGATACTTTCATCCATGACATGATGCGGCGATGCGGATTCTCCAATGTATTTGCCGATCGGCCCAGATATCCCGTGACGACGCTATCGGAGTTGTCTCAGGCAGGCGTCGAGCTGGTACTTTTATCGTCGGAGCCCTATCCCTTCAGGGAGCGGGACCTGGAGGCCGTCCGGCGGGCGCTTCCCCGGACGGAGGTGAGGCTGGTGGACGGGGAGATGTTCAGTTGGTACGGAAGCCGGCTTCGGGAGAGCGCCCGCTACCTGATGGGCATGTCAGTGTCCGGTCGGGGGTGAGAGGTGGGTCCCCGCTTTTTTCCTTATTTTCGCGGTTCGTTCCCGGATGGTCTGCCCTGACATGCAGTGATGGCGAAACGGGCTCGGGGATCATCGAAAAACGAGTATCCATGCCAACGGAATTCCCACAGGAGTTTGAAGCCGGCCTGCCCGGCAGCAGCCGAAAGGGCGACAGCTCCGGCAGCTGGTTCCGCAGGATCAAGAAGGGCATCAGCACTTCGACGGCGGAGAAGAAGGAAGCCCCGGATGGTCTCTGGATTCGCTGTCCGCAGTGCAAGTACACCTGCACGACCCTTGAGCTGAAGGAGAACCTCCACGTCTGCCCGTCCTGCCAATACCACCACCGTGTCGGCAGCCATGAATACTTCGACCTGCTGTACGACGACAAGTCCTGGCAGGAGCTCTTCGGCAACGTCTTCTCGATCGATCAGCTTGGATTCTGCGACCTCAAGCCGTATCGCAAGCGGTTGGACGAGGCCTATTTCAAG
>RGVM01000296.1 GCA_010027295.1 Chitinophagia bacterium | reverse complement strand
TGCTGGGAGGTCTGCCCATGAAGCAGGCCGTCGGCACTTCCCTCTTGGTCATCGCGGCCAAGTCGCTGATCGGCTTCCTCGTGGATGCCACGGCCTACGAGATGGATTGGCGGATGCTCACCGTCGTCTCGGCCATCGCGATGGCCGGTATCCTCGCCGGCAACCGGCTCTCCCGGAAGTTGGATGGCGAAAGGCTCAAGAAGGGCTTCGGCTGGTTCGTTCTCGCCATGGGCCTGTACATCCTCATCCGGGAAGGCCTGCTCGGCGGGTCCGGCCAACATTGAACCATCCCTCGAAACCTCCAACCTGACTGATGCGACAGTATCCCATGCCCGTCTACAAATCAATCCGCATCTGGAAATTATTGAAAAGTCTATTTGAATGGTAGATTAATCGTACATCATAAATTTGTCATGGTGGAAGAACAGGATAACAAGGCAGGCAGGGAATCGGACAGGCGTCAATTCCTGAAGCGCTCAGCACTGGCCGGGGTCGCCACGGCTGTGGCGGGCATCCCCGCGGCCGTTGCGACGGGCCTTCCATCGATAGAGGTGCGAGGCGGGGAGCGCCAGGGGGCTGACAGTGGGCGCATCACCCTCCTGATCACGTCGGACATCCATGCGCAGCTGCACACCCACGACGAGTTCTTCTGGGAGCAGGAGAAGCCCGTGTTCCGACGTCGGGGAGGGCTGGCCGTCCTGAAGACGATGGTGGAGCACTACCGGTCGCAGGATGCGGAGAACACCCTGCTCATCGACGGCGGCGATTTCTTCCACGGCAGCGCCGTGGCTACTTTCACAGAGGGAGAGGCCTTGATCCCCATTCTCAACGCCTTCGGCTATGACCTGATCCTGCCCGGCAACTGGGAGGTCGTGTACAAGAAGCGGAAGATGCTCTACGACATGGGCCACAGCAACGCTGCGAAGGTCTGTGCCAACATGTACCACCGAACGTCGGGTGAAGAGAACGGCGAGCTGATCTTCCCGCCCTACTGGGTTCGTTACATCGGGGGTGTGAAGCTGGGCATCATCGGCTACACAGACCACCTCACGCCCAGGCGGCAGTCGCCCGCATACAGCGAGGGCATCCGCTTCGAGCATGCCGACAGGAATGTCGCCCGGTATATCCGTCTGCTGCGCGAGGTCGAGGGATGCGCCGTGGTACTGCTCCTCACCCACATGGGGCTGGCGCAGCAGGTCGGACTAGCCAACAATCCCGCCGTGGCCGGGGCCGACTTCATCCTCGGCGCCGACACCCACGAACGCGTGCGGGAGCCCATCCTTGGAAAATTCTCGAAGGTCGTGGAGTGCGGCGCATTCGGCTCCTTCCTCGGCAGACTCGAACTCCGGGTGGAGCAGGGCAGACTGGTGGACAGCCGCTACGAGCTCCTCGACGTCGACCCCGGCAAATTCAAGCCCGACCCGAACGTGAAGGCCCTCGTGGAGGCCGCCGCCGAGCCCTTCCGAAAAGACCTCGGCAAGGTCATCGGCACGTCCACCACCCCGCTGATGCGCTACTTCGTGATGGAGAGTCCGATGGACAACCTCATCACCGATGCCATCCACTGGAAGCTGAAGCCCGATATCGCGTTGAGCAACGGCTTCCGGTTCTGTCAGCCGCTGGCGGTGGATTCTAAGACGGGAAGGGCCGAGATCACGCGGGAGTTCCTCTGGAATATGCTGCCCGTCGACAGCGAGGCCAAGACCGGCTACGTGACAGGCCGGCAGCTCTGGGACTGGCTGGAGCAGGAGTTGCAGAACGCCTTCGCACCGGACCCTGCCAGGCGCTTCGGCGGCTGGTTCGTGCGATTCGCAGGGATGGAGGTCAACTTCACCATCGGCAACACTTTCGGCAAGCGTGTCAACCGGGTGGCGGTGAAGGGAGAGCCACTGGACTTCAGCCGATCGTACCTCATCGCCGCCTGCGAGCGCGAAGGCGATCCCGATGATACGCTCTGCCGCATCGAGAAGGTATCCAGCCCGAAACGCACCGGTCTGCAGATGCATGGCATCATCGAGGAGTACCTCGCAGGACATTCGCCCGTTTCACCGAGGCTGGAGGGCAGGTCCACCGCCACCGACCAGCCGCCGACGCTGCTCACGCAGTTGCAGGGGACGAGCTATGCCTTTCGATAGAAAATATAAATACATGCCTGCCATATGGGAAGATTAGTCAATACGCACTGGCTGCCGATGGTGCTCTTCACGGGCATCATCGTCTACGGTGTGTGGTCATGGTCAACGGCGGATTCCGCATCGCGCGATGTCGCAATTGCCGACCCGAGGGCCGACAGCCAATGGCAGGCCCCCAGCCTGTACCTTGACCGCAGCCTGCAGGGGGAGGAGCGTCAGCTCGTCATGTATGGCGAGGAGCTCATTGCCCACACGGCCCGATACCTGGGCCCCAGGGGGAGTGTCGCCCCCATGAGCAACGGCATGAACTGCCAGAACTGCCATCTCTCGGCGGGACGGCTCGCCTGGGGCAACAACTACGGCGCCGTACAGTCGACCTATCCCAAGTACCGCGACCGCAGCGGAGGGATGGAAAATGTCTACAAGCGTGTGAGCGACTGCTTCCAGCGAAGCCTGAACGGGAGGGCGCCCGACAGCGTCAGCCGCGAGTTCCAGGCTATCGCTGCCTATATCCGATGGCTCGGTAAGGATGTGCCCAGGGGTCTGAAGCCCGTCGGCAGCGGGTTGCGCAAGCTAGCCTACCTCGACAGGGCGGCCGACCCCCCGCGCGGCGCCCTCGTCTACGCCGAGCGCTGTGCCAGCTGCCATGGGAGCGACGGGCAGGGCGTCATGGCCGCCGACGGCCTCGAGTACCAGTACCCGCCGCTCTGGGGGGAGCATAGCTACAATACCGGCGCCGGGCTCTTCCGCATCTCCAACTTCGCCGGATACGTGCACAGCAACATGCCCTTCAACCAGGCCACGGACAGCAAGCCTGTACTCACGACCGAGGAGTGCTGGGACGTGGCGGCTTACGTGAACAGTCGTCCGAGGCCGCACCGGGAGCCCGGCGGAGACTGGCCCGATATCTCGAAGAAGCCCGTCGACCACCCCTTCGGACCTTACGCTGACGGTCACACGGAGCAGCAGCACAAGTACGGACCCTTCCCTCCAATCCTCGCCTCGAGGAAGAAGGCGGAGGCAGGCAAGGAGACACGCACAGCCATGCCCAAATAAATATCAAAGTCCTTTCATCTTCACACAAACCACTCCTTCAATCGGCTATCTATGGAATGGATACTCCAACCCTGGCCCTGGTACGTTTCAGGGCCGCTGATCGGCCTCACCGTGCCGCTCCTGCTCATCCTGGGCAACAAGGCCTTCGGCATTTCGTCCTCGCTGCGGCATATCTGTGCCGCCTGTGCACCGGCCAACATCCCCTTCTTCCGGTATGATTGGAGGCAGGAGCGCTGGAACCTCTTCTATGTCGCCGGTGTGCTCATCGGCGGCGCCATCGCCGCAAGGTTGCTGACCACGGGCGAGCCTGTTGTTGTCGACCCGCGCCTCATGGAGGAGCTCTCGTCCTATGGTATCACGAGCACGGAAGGGCTTGTGCCATCCGAGCTCGTGTCATGGGACGCGCTGATGCATCCCCGCGGCCTCGTCATGATGGTGGCGGGCGGCTTCCTCGTCGGCTTCGGGACGCGCTATGCGGGCGGCTGCACGTCGGGGCACTCCATCATGGGACTGAGCAACCTGCAGTGGCCTTCCCTGGTGGCGACCATCTGTTTCATGGCCGGCGGTTTCCTGATGGCGAATCTCATCCTTCCGTACATCCTCCGACTTTCGCACTGACACCTCCCAATCCATCGTATGTCAAGCACAACACACTCCACGCAGGAATCGCCTGCACGAACTTCCGTCGCTTCCCTGTTCAAATATTTGCTGGCCGGCATCCTCTTCGGCATCCTGCTGGTGAAGGCGGAGGTGATCTCCTGGTTCCGCATCCAGGAGATGTTCCGACTTCAGAGCTTCCACATGTTCGGCGTGATCGGCACGGCCGTCGTCACCGGGGTCCTGTCCATACAGCTGATCAAACGCTTCAACGTAAAGACCATAGAGGGCGAGCCCATCCGGATCGAGGACAAGAAATTCCATAAAGGGCAGATTTTCGGAGGGCTGTTGTTCG